>NZ_JBSHAO010000002.1:0-96887 GCF_053611545.1 Streptomyces sp. NPDC054796
CGTGGGTGTTGGTCGCCCCTGCCTTTCTTTTTTTTTTGTGGGGGCCGCTGGTGGGGGGGGGGGGGGGGGGGGTGTTTTTCGCGCCCCCCCCCCACCCCCCGCGACTGCCGACCACGACCCTTCCTACAGTCGACTCAAAAGGATCAGGAAAGCCATTACTGATCATGAGGGAGGACCCGAATGCGCAAGGGCAAAATGCGTAATCTCAGAATGTCGCTCGCGGCCGGGGGAGCGGTGGCGCTGCTCGTATTCACACCGACCGCTGCGGTGGCGGATGTGACGACCATCGCGTGGGATCCGGCAGGATTTGCCCGATTCAATGGCTACGGGGAGCACCTGTACGCCTGCGACCTTCTCCCGGAGGGGGCCGAGGTGTGGGCCCAGGCCAAGTGGGACAACGAGATCAAGGGCTGGGCCATCGACACGGATGGCTACGCAGGTGATTGCGGCCATGAGAACCTCTCGATCCCGGAGGGACAGGACGTCAACATCCGGGTCTGCGTCGGCGGGTACTGCAATGCCTGGAAGGACAGCGAGGCGTAGACCGCGAGGCAGCGAAAAGGATCGGTCGCGGCGAGGCTGCTGAGGTTCAGCGGCATCGGCTATGTCCTCGCGGTGGCCTGCACAACCGAAGTGCCCGCCGGTGCAGGCACGTTCCGCGCCGATGCCCTGGTGAAGAAGGTGCCGACGCGGGCCTGGCAGAAGTTCTCGGCCGGGTGCGGCGCGAAGGGGCAGCGGTTCTACGACTGGGCCGTCATCGACCTCGCCGAGGCAGCCCCGGGCCGCCACCAGCTGCTGCTCCGCCGCAACCGCAGCACCGGTGAACTCAACGAATGGCTGTGACCAGCACGGTCGAAACACGCCCTCGGGGTGCTCCGGAGTCACCCTCCAGCGCCGTTCAGCGCATCAGCTGTACTGCACCCACAGCTCCCACACGTTCGGGCCGGGATAGCACCAGTACTTCAGCCACCGGCCGTGAGCGTCCCCGTTGGCCCCCACGCTCAGGCACTCGGACTTGGTCGCATACGTGCCGTATTTCACGGCCGGGGCCGGGATGGCCGCGAATGCGGTGTTCCCGCTGCCCACCACCGAGAGTTCTCCGGAGCCGGGAGTCGCGGACGCTTGTGCCGCAGTGGCAGAGAGCCCCACTCCGGCAGTCGCGATGACGAGTGCCGCACTTGCGACGAGACGCTTCATTTCCCCTCCTGCACATCAAAAACCATGACGGTGAGTCCTTCGCGGACTGCCCCAACGTGCCGCGCCGACCTTGCGCGAACCTTGAGGAAAACTGGAAACAGCCGGTCAGCTCCGCCGGCCACCAGCCAGTGACGGCATGGGCGCAGGCGCGTACAGATGCGCATCCCTCGCGTGTGTCCCTCGGCCGGGGGCGGCAGTGGCTCCGGTAGCCTCGCCGCGTGAGCAGCACACCATGGCATCGCAGAGTCGGCGCCTGTGCGGCGTCCGCGCTTCTCCTCCTGCTGTCCGCCTGCGACGGCTCCTCCGGCACGTCCTCTCCGCCGGAGCGTACGGAGAACAGGCCCGCCGCCAGCAGTCCGGCCGCACGGCGGGATCCGGCTCCGGTGGTGCGCGACGATCTGGAGTCGGTGTTCCGCCAGGCCGGCACACGGGGCGCGTTCGCGCTGTACGACGTGCGGGACCGACGGTGGACGCTCGTGAACCGCGAACGGGCGGAGCGGCGCGCGGTCCCCGCCTCCACCTTCAAGGTCATGAACAGTCTCGTCGCGCTGGAGTCAGGAGCGGTGCGGGACGAGTCCGAGGTGGTGCCCTACGGCGGGAAACCGCAGCGGCTGGAGGCGTGGGAGCACGACATGAACCTGCGCGACGCCATCCGCGCCTCGAATCTGCCGGTGTACCAGGAGGTGGCCCGCCGCATCGGACGGCACACGATGGAGAAGTGGCTCGACCGCGTCGGCTACGGCAACCGCCACATCGGTCCGGATGTCGACCAGTTCTGGCTGGACGGTTCGCTGAAGATCTCCCCCGTGGAGCAGGTGCGCTTCCTCCACCGGCTGTCGGGCCGCCGCCTCCCGGCCTCGGCGGACAGCCAGCGGACGGTGCGCGACATCCTGCCCGTCGAGGGGCACGGGGACCGGACGGTGCGTGCCAAGACCGGCTGGGCGCGGCTTCCGGACACCGATCAGGGCTGGTGGGTCGGCTGGGCCGAGCACGACGGGCGCCGCTACTGCTTCGCGCTCGTCATGGACGTCGAGCGCCCCGGGCTGGCGGACAAGCGGATCGCTCTCGGCCACGAACTGCTGCGCCGTCTCGGCGTGCGGCTGCCGGAATCCGCCGCCACCAAGGCGTGACGGGAGGCGGTCCGGACCGCCACGCGCCGTCCGGCGACGCCTCTTCCGGCTCCCGCTCCCGCGGCCACGCGCCGTTCCGTCGCCCGCCCTCCGGGCGGGCCCCTTCCGAGCGGGCCCCGGCGGCCGGCCCGGCCCCTCCCCCTCGGGCCCCTCGGGCGGGCCCCGGCGCGGAGAGCAGCTCCGCGACGATCCCGTCCCCCGGGTCCTCCTTCCGCAGGATCCCGCCCAGCCGGTCGAGCCGGGCCCGCACCTCCGGGTCGGCGGCGACACCGGTCGCGGCGCGGCGGATGTCACCGGCGGTGTCCCGGTCAGCGCGGCCCCGCCGTCCGACGCCATGGAAGACCACCCGGGCGGCGTTGCCGAACTGGTCCACGCGCCTCGGGAAGACCACCATCGGCACCCCGAGGAGCAGGCACTCCTTCACGCTGTTGTGCCCGCCGTGCGTCAGTGCCACCGAGGCGCGGCGGAGCGTGGCCAACTGCGGCGCCCAGGTCACGGCGTGGACGTTGTCGCCCACACCGTCGAGCGAGGCGATGATCCGCTCGTCCGGGACAGTGATCAGGAGCGCCCACTCCGGGTCCCCGGCGAAGGCCGCCGCGACATTGCGGGCGAGCCGCGCGCAGGTCGGGTCGATGCTGAGGGCCACAGTGCCGACCGAGAAGTACGCCAGCTTGCGGCCCGGTTCCAGCCACGACCAGTCGAAGGGCGGCTCTTCGCGCTCCAGGTCCACGCAGGGCCCGGCGTAGCGGGCACCGGGCGGGGCAGGGTCGGGCGAGAACTCGAAGTGCCGGGAGGCGAGCACCAGTTCCAGCGTGCCGTCGAACCGGATGTCGTAGGACAGCGGTCTGCGGACGAACCGCTTGCGGAAGGGGAACCGTGCCTCGCGGGAGGCCGCGCGCATGATCCGGCGTACGCTCCACCCGCTCCGCAGTCCGGCAGCGGCGGCCGTGACCCGGAACGTCCAGTACCCGGCCCACTGCCAGGCCCAGCGGAACTGCACCTGGCATCGGCCCCACGTGGTGCTGCGCGGGACGAGCCCGGAGGTGTACGGGGGCGTGTGCGCGTCGCGCCGGAAGAGGGTCTTGGTCGACAGGGCGACGACGGGCACTCCCTCGGCCCACCAGAAGGGGTAGAACGGCAGCAGGAACGGGTCCATGACCACCAGTTCTGGCCGGGTCTCGCGGACCACCGCCGCGATTTCGTCCCGGGCCGCCCGTACCAGGCCGCGGATCCGGTGCCGCGCCGTCAGACGGCGCCGCAGCGGGCCCGGCGGGCGCGGCGCGCTGTCAGCCGGGTCGTCCAGGCCGGTGGCGTACAGGGGAAGGAACCCGTGACCGTGTGCGCTGACGGTGTCCCGCGCCCGTGGCGGACCGCAGTAGTCGACGCGTGCGCCTGCCTCGGTCATCCGCCGGGCCAGCAGCAGCGTCGCGTGGATGTGGCCCGGGTGGGCGTCGACGACGAAGAGCACGCGCCGGACGCCGGTCATGACGCGCTGCCGTCAGGCATGGCGGGTGAGGCGGGTGCGGCAGGTGAGGCCGTCACGGAGCGGGAACCGGACGGGTGCGAACGCTGCAAGGCCCTTTTTCCTCCTACTCGGACGCCGAGGGCCCGGCACGGTGAAGGGCACTGCCGGACCGCTCGAAGTGGGCCGGGGACACCACCGGAGGTACGGTCCGTGCCGCGCACGGGGCCGTCCCGGCATGACGTGATGACGCCGGATTCGAAGGACTGCGCTGCTCCCGGGACGGACACCGCATCGGTATCGGGGATCGGTATCGGGGAAGGAAAGAACGCCGGGCCGGAATGCGGTCCGGCGCCGGTTCACCGTAAAGAACGATGCTAGCCGCAGTGGAACAGCCCGTCGACCCGCCGGACGAATCCGGCGGCGAGCGTACCGCATTGCCGGGGAAGGATTGTGGTGACGCCTCATGGACAATCAACTCGGGTCGTCCGTAGAGTCTTTCGGGCGGTACTGGAAGCGGCGGAAGCCGGTGGATTCCCGTTCGGCACGGCGGTGAGCTGTCCATGAGTACCTCTCCTTCCCCCGGATTCTCCTTCTCCTGTTGCGTCACCGGCTCGGCCGCATTCACCACGCACTGTGCGGATCTGCTGCTCGACGCGGGGCACGATGTTTCCGTGGTCGTCAGCGCGAACAGCCGGGTCTCCTCATGGGCCGAGCGGCGCGGCATCCGGCGCGTGAACGATTTCCGGACACTCATGGCGGCAGGACCGCCGGATTTCGACTATCTGTTCAGCGTCATCAATGGCGTCGTCCTCTCCCCGGAAGTGCTGCGGCTTCCCCGGAAGGCCGCCGTCAATTACCACAACGGACCGCTTCCTCGGTATGCGGGCGTCAATGCCGCCTCGTGGGCACTGCTCAACGGCGAGACGACGCACGGGGTCACCTGGCACCGGATGGTCGACCGCGTCGACGAAGGCCCGGTGTACGTCCAGCGGCTGTTTCCCCTCGCCCCCGGTGCCACAGCCGGAGAGGTCAACGACACGTGCCGACGGCTCGGCCTGGAGGCCCTCGGCGAGCTGGCCGCCGCGCTCGCGACGGGCCGGGCCACGGAGGTTCCGCAGGACCTCGGCCGCCGCACCTACTATCCGGCGCGCCGTCGTCCCGTCTCCGGCGGGCTGCTGTCGTGGGACCGCGACGCGCGTACGCTCGTCCGCCTTGTCAACGCCCACCAGGTCGGTGGCGTCGTCAACACCTTCGGTACGGCCAGGGTGGACCTCGGCACCGGCGCGGCCGTCGTCGGCGCCGCGCGGGAGACCGGCACACCGTCCACGGCTCCGCCGGGCACGGTGGTGGGCGCGGCGCGCGGCACACTCCGGGTGGCGACGACCACCGACGACATCGAGCTGACGGACGTGACGGACCAGGACGGCGGCGTCGCGGACCTGCCCGCTCCGGGCGGCGTCCTGCCCTCGGTCCCGGCGTCGCTCCAGGCGGAACTGCGGGCCCGCCTGGAGGCCGCGGCGGCACACGAGGCGTACTGCGCCCAGGAGTTCACCGTCGCCGACCGTACCCCGCTCCCCGTGAAGGCTCCCCTCCAGACGGCCGCGTCACCCCATGGCGCCCCGCACCAGGGGCCGTCCGCGCAGGTGAGCGTCGCACTGCCGGAACGCGCCGACGCCGACGAGGCAGCGGGACCGGACGGGGAAGCGGGACCGGGCGGGGAGGCGGGACCGGGCGGGGAGGCGGGACCGGGCGGGGAGGCGGATCCGGCACACCGGCTCCACAGGCTCGTCCTCGCGGCGACGGCGCTCACCGTGGCGGAGCACACCCGACGGGACCGGGTCACCGTGGACCAGCGGCCCCCGGCGGGCGCGGACCTGCCGCCCCGGCTGGGGCGGTTCCTCCGCGCGGGCCTGCCCGTGACCGTCCCCGCCGCCGGTCAGGAGGGTCCCGACGGGTTGCCGGCCGTGGTCTGGGAGCGGACCGGTGAAGCGCTGCGCACCGCGCGGGGCCGCGACGTCCACTCGCGCGACCTCGCACTGCGGCGCAAGCTGCCGCGCACCGGCCTGCCGGTCCGGGCCGGTGTCAGGGCCGGTGTCAGGGCCGCGGCACCCGAGGACGGCGTGGCGCAGCTCGACGTCGTCCTCGACACCGCACGCGGGGAGCTGCGCCTGTCCAGCACCGCCACGCGGGAGTGGCCCGCCTTCCCGGAGGCCGAACTCTCCGCGCTGGCCGACCGGTTGCTGCACTGGCTCCGCCTGCTGCGCACACACGCCGCCGCGCCCCCGGTCCGTGCCGTGCCGGGTGCGGACCGCCGGTGACCCCCTGCTGAAAGGCCCCCGCCGAAAGGAGACATGGTGCACGACACCGTCTTACGCACCCTCGACGAGGCACAGGCCGCCGCCTTCGTCCGGGACGGGTACGTCATCTCCCGCGAGGTGTTCCCGCGGGAGGTGGCCGAGCAGTTCCTGCCCCACATCTGGCGGCGTCTGGACGGCGTGACACCCGACCCCGCCACCTGGCGGCGTCCCAACGAACAGGTCGAGGACGTGCTCACCGACGGGCCCGTCGACGAGCTGTTCACCGCGCGCTACCGCGCCTGTGTGGACGATCTCGTCGGTGCGGGACGCTGGACGACCAAGCGCGGCTACGGCTGGGTGATCTGCCGCTTCCCCGGCTTCAGCAGCCCGCCGTGGCAGCCCCCGCCGACCGGGTGGCACGTGGACGGCATGGACTTCCAGCACCGGCTCACGTCACCGGAACAGGGACTGGTCGGCCTGGAGCTGTTCACCGACATCGAACCCGGCGGGGGCGGCACCGCCGTCCGGGTCGGCTCGCACGCGGTCGTGTCGCGCCTGCTCAGGGACGCGGAGCCGGACGGGGTGAGCTACCCGTGGCTGCGCGAGTGGTGCGCCGAGTTCGAGGGGCTGCCGGTCCGGGAACTCACCGGCGCCGCGGGCGACGTCATCTGGATGCACCCGCACCTCGTCCACGCCCGGAGCCCCAACACCCGCGAGACCGTGCGGATCGCGGCGAACCGCACCATCTCGCTGCACGCGCCGATGGACGTGACGGGCCGGGCCGACGAGTCCCTCGTGGAACGGGCCATCAGGACCGCGCTCGCCGAGGGCTGAGCTGACAGCGGGGGCGGGCCCGGGACCCAGGTCTCCGCCCGGGACCCGCCCCCGCCGTCACCAGGGGATCTCCTTCCCCTCGTGGTCGAGGAACCGCCCCGAGTCACCGGGGCCGAGGCCGTCGATGACGGACACCAGCGCCCGCGCGCTCTGCGCCGGTGAGAGCGGCGCCCCTGGCCCGCCGAGCGCCGTTCTGACCCAGCCCGGATGGACGCTCACCACGGTCACGCCGCGCGGGGCCAGTTGCGCGGCGAGGTTCCTGACCACCATGTTCAGTGCCACCTTGGCCGTCCGGTAGGCGTACCGGGAGCCGTCCTGCTCCTCGGCCATGCTGGCCATCCGGCTGCTGACGGCGACGATCGTCCTCCTCTCGCTGCGCGCCACCGGCTCCAGCAGTGCCTGGGCCAGCTTGAGCGGTGCGTAGACGTTGATCCGCATCGACTGTTCCCACGCGTCGTACGTGATGTGCGGGAACGGCTGCGAACGCCCGCCGCCGAAGGCGTTGTTCACGAGGAAGTCGACGGACTCGCCGGACAGCGAGTCCGCCAGCGCCTCGATCCGCGCGTCGTCGCCGAGGTCGAGCCGCGTCCAGCGGAGCCGCTCTTCGCCGTACCGTTCCCGCACCGCGGCCAGCTCGGGCGGCGGTGCGGCGGCACGCCCTGTGGCGACGACGCGCCAGCCCCGCCGGACGCATTCCTCGGCGAGCGCCAGGCCGATGCCCCGCCCGGCGCCCGTGATGAGTGCAGTGTGCACGCCGTTCCTGTCGTCGTGACGTCCTGTCGTCCTGGCGCCCTATCGCGAGCGTTCCATCACTTCCTGCCTGCGGGTGAAAGCCTTGCGCCCGGCCAGGTGCCGAAAGAGGTACTTGCGGTACGGCTTCATGATCAGGCTCCGCCTGCCGTTCGGGTATCCCCAGCGGCGCAGCGGGGCGTCCCAGAACTCGACGGCCACGACGCACGGGTCCACCGCTGTGGTGAAGTGCCACCAGTGGGTGGGGATGAACAGGCAGTCCCCGGCCTGGAGTTCGGTGGTGTACGGCGTCGTGCGGTCGAACAGCGGGTACTTCTTGCGGTCGATGGCGTCCAGGCCCTGCTCGAAGGGGATCTCGCTACAGAACACCGCCTCGGTCTCGTCGAACCAGGCCTTCGGCCCGTCGGCCAGCCGCCGGGGGTAGAGGTACGGCGAGTCCTTCGGGTCGAAGAGCACGAACCGCTTGCGGCCGGTGAGGAGCTGGGCCACCGCGTCGCGGCCGTTGTGCCAGTGGATGCCCCGGTGGAAGCTGATGAACAGGGCGTGGCGGCTGCTCTCCCGGAAAGGCAGCGCGGGGCGGTCGATCTGGTCGAGCCCTTCCAGCCACGACGGCTTGCGGTACAGCTCCGCGAGATGTCCGACGTGTTCCAGGGGTAACTGGCACACCGCGTACTGCTGTTTCTCCGTGCTGGTGACCGAGCGGGTCAGCTCGATCGCCTCGGCGAAGGGCATCTTGGTGATGACGAACTCGTCATCCACGGTCGGCCCCGAGGCGCCCCAGTCGTAGACCGGGACGGTGACGTCTCCGACGAGGTCGGAAAGGCCGTCGAAATCCCACGCGCTCTGCGGGAGTCCCTTCGCTCCGCCGGCGATGACGACGGGCTTTCCGGCTCGGACATATTCGTGCAGGAACGTCGCTCGGGTGGGGGCCTCGATACGCTCGATCTCACGCAGGTGCAATGTCGGCCATCCTTTCGGGTCGCTGTGCTCGGGAATTTCCGGAGAGCATCCCGTCACGCGCCGGGGGCACGTGCCGGATGTCGCTCTGCCGCACGCGAGAGCCGGAATAAGGGTGGCGGCCGGACCGGTGGGGGAAGGAAACACCCCGGCCGCCGTCGAGTCTTCCGGAAGAGAGGAATCCGGAACCCCGGCTGGGCGACAGAGTCCAGCCGGTCGGTTTCTTCCGGCAGTGAGAGACGGGTGGACATCCTCAGAATGGAGGGTGAAAGCCGTCGGCGGCAAGGAGTCCCGCAATGACGGACCGTTCCGGCCGTCCGCCGGTCGCCGGAATTCTCTTCCGACGCGGCCCGTACCGGACCAGGCAGTTCCTGATGCCCGTGGCCGGTGGCCGCTGGTTCCGGTGCGGCGGCCGACGGCGGGCGCACCCGTCCGCGAGAACCCGCGACCGGCCTCGGGAGGCGAGCCCCCGGATCTCCGCGCTGTCACCGCAGGTGCGCCGCGAGGTGTCCGGGCAGCGGTGGTTCCGCCCGGGCGCCCGGGGCCTTGTCCGGAGGCTGCCCGCGGTTGCTGCCGCTGTGCCAGAACAGCCTGCTGCCGGAGAAGGGGCGGGCGCAGGCTTCGCGCCGGAAGTGCAGGAACGCGGGCGCCGTGTACCACTCGTCCAGGTCGATGCCCTCCAGTTCCCGCAGCCGCGCCGCCTCCTCTGCCGCCCCCGGCAGCGGCTCCCCGTACCCGGTGCCGCTCCAGCCGTCCCGTACGGCCACCTCGTACTCGTGGACGGTCTCCCCCGGCTGCCCCGTGGCCTCCCGCAGGGTCCGCACCGTGTGCCGTGCCCGCGCCAGCAGACCGGGGGCCGCGACGGCCCCGTCGCCCATCACGTCGACGGCCACCACCCGGAACGGCAGACCCGCCAGCTTCAGCCCGGCGGCGATGCCAGCGGCGGTGAGCATCGAGGCGGCGGGCAGATGGACCCGCAGCGGCAGCGGGAGTTCCTGCCGCCTGGCCTGCTCGGCGAGTTCGAGCCCCGCGTAGGCGTGCGCGAGGGCGCTGCGCGGGTCGGCGCCGCCGAAGGGAAGGACGAAGGGCCGCGCACCGTCAGCGCGCAGGGCCCGCAGCTCCGCGGTGACGGCGGGCCCGGCGGGTCGCACCGAGGTGCCGTACTCGACGGGGACGAGGTCGGCGCCCGCCGCGAGGGTGAGCCGCAGGTTCCGCTCCACCATGGGGGTGTGCGGCTGCGGCAGCACCAGCGCGCGGACGCGCAGCCCGAGCGTGCGGGCGTACAGCGCGGTCGCCGCGAGGTGGTTGGAGCCGATGGTGGAGGCGGTCAGCACGGTGTCGGCTGACTCGGCCACCGCGGCGCCGAGGGTGAACTCCAGTGAGCGGGCCTTGCAGCCGCTGAAGACGCGGGCGTTGGTGTCCTCACGCTTGATGTGCGGCGCGGGGACGCCGAGTTCGGCGGCCAGCCGCGTCAGCGGCAGCACCGGGGTGTCGTGGGTGTCGAGGAGCGGGGTGTGCGGGAGGCCCGCGGCGCGGGGCGCGGCGGGGAAGCCGCCGGGGGCCGTGGGCCGGGTCACGCGTGCTGCCCGCCCGAGGTGTCCGCCTCGCCCAGCGCTTCGCGCAGGCTCTTGGGGCGCATGTCGGTCCAGTGGGTGTCGATCCACGCCAGGCAGGCGTCCTTGGTGCCGCGGTGTCCCGCAGGGCGCCAGCCCGCGGGGAGTTCGCGGTCGGCGGGCCAGACGGAGAACTGCTCCTCGTCGTTGACCACGGCGTCGTACACGGTGTCCTGGGGGCTGCCGTCGCTCATGTCCGGGGCGCTCCTCGTCTCGTCGTCGCGGATGGTCGCGGATCGTGCGGGCCTGCGGGGTGCGTACGGATCGGGCGGGTCGTGCGGGGCGTGCGGTACGGACCGGGCCGGTCCGCACCGGAGGCGGGCGGCGAGGAGCACGCCCGTTCCAGCGGAGGCCCGTGCGGGAAATTCCCGTCCACGCGCCGTGCGCCCCGCCCCGTATAGAATCGCCCAGGCCGAATTCCCCGTCCACAGTGCGTGGTGGAGTTTTCCGGCCGCTGTTCCGCGTACGCACGGACGCGTGGGGGGAGATTCCCCTTCCGCGGGCGGAGAGGGGCAACGTGGGGGAATCCTCCGGAAGCGCGAAAGAGAGGACACCGGCTCTTCTTCTCATAGCGATGGCCCAGTTGCTGTTGCTGATGGAATCCGGTATCACGACCATCGCGCTGCCGACCATAGGCAGCGAACTGGGCTTCTCCCCCGGCGGGCTGGCATGGGTCGTCAACGCCCAGACGCTCGCCTTCGGCGGACTCCAGCTCCTCGGCGGCCGGGTCGCCGACTATGTGGGCCCGCGGCGGATGTTCGTCGCGGGCTTTCTGCTGTTCGCGCTCTCCTCGGCCGCCGGTGCCGTGGCATCCTCGCCCGGCCTGGTCATCGCGGCGCGCGCGGGGCAGGGCGTGGGGGCCGCCGCGGTGTCGCCCGCCGCGCTGGTGCTCGTCCTCACCACCTTCCCCGAGGGCCGCGAACGGCAGCGGGCGCTGGGCGTGTACGCGTCGATGGTGGGGCTGGGAGGCGCGCTCGGCTTCACCCTGGGCGGGGTGCTCACCGACTGGCTCGGCTGGCGCTCGATCTTCGCGGTGAACGTACCGCTCGGCGTCCTTGCCGCGCTCCTCGCGCCGCGCCTCTTCCGGGAGGCGGCGACGCGGAAGAGCGGACGCCACTTCGACCTCACTGGCACCCTGAGCATCACCGGCGCCCTGGGGCTGATCGTCTGGGCCACCACCCAGGCCAAGGAGGCGGGCTGGACCTCGCCCGGCACGCTCGGCGCGTACGCGGGCGGGGTGCTGCTCCTGCTGGTCTTCGTACGGGCGGAGAGGCGTTCGCCCGATCCGCTGATCCCGCTGCGGATGTTCCGCAACGCCCCGCTGCGCGGCGCCAACGCCGTCGCCGTGTTCCTGGCGATGGGCCAGTACCCCTTCTACCTCTTCCTGACCTTCTACACGCAGAACTCCCTGGGGTTCGCGCCCTGGCAGGCGGGCATCGCGCAGCTTCCGGCCGCCGTCACGATGACGCTGTGCGCCGGGCTGCCCGCCTCCTGGCTGATCGCGCGGTGGGGCGCGCGGCGCGTGATGGTGCTGGGACTGCTGTGCGCGGCGGCCGGTTGGGCGTGGTTCGCGGCCATGTCGGCGACGGGCTCTTACGCGGTGGACGCGCTCGGCCCGTCCGTGCTGCGCGGCGCCGGACTCGGGCTCGCGATCGTCTCCGTCACCACCACGGCGACCGGCGCGGCCCGCGCGGGCGAGACAGGGCTCGCCTCAGGCCTGATCAACACCACCCAGCAGTGCGGAGGTGCGATGGGGGTGGCGATCCTGGTGGCGGTGTCCACCATGGGCGCTGCCGGGGCCGCTTCCCCGCCGGTGGCCGCGCTCACCGACGGCTACCGTACGGCCGCGCTCACCGGCTGCGGCATCACCCTGCTGGGGGCGCTGCTGGCGGTGCTGCTCGTCCCCGCGGGGACCGGGCGGCTCGCCAGGGGCAGACAGCGACGGGCGGTCGGCTGACGGCCGAGCGGCTTTTCCGGCGCGGGACTTGCCGGGCCCGCTGGGCTTCGCACACGGAAAGAGCGGGAGAGCACGAAGGCGTCGCCGCCCCCGCTCTCCCCCGTCCTCACCCGGAATTGAATTCGCCGCGCGATTTCCCCGTGGAGCCGGTGACGGATTCCGGTTCGGTGCGGAACGGAACATTCCGCGACGGTGTCATGAAGGGCCCGTCCCACGGCGGCACCGCGCGCTTCCGCGAATTCCGCTCGCGGGCTCCCTAAAGGCCCCGGCGCCGCACGGCGGGCCCTTTCCGTCCGGCCCGCCGCCGTGCCCGCGCGTGCGTCACCGCGCCCAGGCGCCCTCCCCCGGCCCCGGCAGCGGACCGGTCCTGCGCAGCACGTAGAACTGGAAGAGCGCGTGCCCCGACGGCGTCCGCCCGGTGCGCTGCTCGACGGTCATGCCGAGGGAGGCGCACCACTGCGCGCTGGGCAGCACCGGAGTGTGGCCGAGGAGCACCACCAGGCCGCCGGTACGGCAGGTACCCGCCGCTGCCAGGAACAGTTCGTGGGCCTGCCGGGTGGGCACCACGCAGGCGTTGAGGTGGCGGCAGATCACCAGATCGGCGCTGCCGGGCGGCAGCGCGGGCACGATGCTGTCGCCGTGGTGCACCTCGTCCACCCGTGCTCCGGCGTGCCGCGCCATGTCGGCGCTGAGGTCCTGCCCCACCGTACGGGCCTGCGGGAACGCCTGCTTGACGGCGAAGAGGAAAGCGCCCGTCGAGCAGGCCGGGTCGTAGACGGTGCCGCCGTCGAAGCCGTGCTCCCGCAGCCGTTTCACGGTGTAGTCGCGCAGCACGCTCTCCGCGTGGTCGAGTTCCTCGACTCTCTCGGAGCTGTCGGTCCAGAACTCCGGGTCGGAGAGGATCTCGGTGCGCTCGACGCCGTCGAGCCGGGCGTAGGGGTGGTAGAGGTCGCACATCGGGTCCTGGGCCGCCTTGGTGAACAGCGCGGCGCGCTCGGCGTCCGGCAGCGGCCGGTAGTGGACCACCACACCGTCCTGGAAGACCTGCTCGCGCTCCGCCACGCCCAGCACCATCCGCGCCTCGACGAGGGTGCACTTCAGCTCGGCGCCGGAGGCGGGGTCCGGGTAGGCGGCCGGGGTCTTGCGGCCGAACAGCCGCAGCCCGTCGACGTCGAGGAAGAACAGATCGTAGGGCTTGTCGTCCCAGGCCATGAAGAAGTGCCGGGACGCGGCCTCCCGCACCGTACCGACCACGTCAGCGCCCCCGCCCGTGCCCGTGCCCGCATCCGCGCTCATCGGGCGCTCCCCTCGTGGTCCGTGCCGTGATCCGTGCCGAGGGCCGCGCCGATGGCACGCGCTGTGTCCGGCAGGAAGGTGTCGTCGAAGAGGAGGTCGTGCTCGCCGGGTATGGCGACGGTCTCCAGTCCCGGCAGCAGCGCGGGGTCCCAGTGGCCCGGTGCCACCTGGCCCGCCGGGGGGACGGGGCCGCCTCGGTTCCGTTCCGCGCAGCTCAGCAGCACCACACGTCCCGGATAGTGCCGCTGCGGATGGCGCGCCGCGAGACGGCCGTTGTGCACCTGCTCGGCGACGAGGTCGCGGGCCTCCTCGGTGTCCGGGTCGAAGCCCCGCTGTGCCAGATAGCGGCGGGCGCCCGCCTCCGGGTCGCCGGACGGCCCGCCCGCCTCCTGGCTGTGCAGGTCGGCGCTGTCGATGAGCAGCACGGTCTCGATCTCCACCCCGTGCTCGCTCATCTGCCGGGCCATCTCCAGCGCGACGGTGCCGCCGAAGGACCAGCCGCCCAGGGTGTACGGGCCCGCCGGGTCGATCCCGTGCACCCACTGGGCGTAGAGCCTGGCCATCTCCTCGACGCTGCCGAAGCGTTCCCCGTCCCGCCCGAACCGGGGGTTGGAGAGGAGGTGCAGCCGCACGTCCGGGAGGTGCGGGGCGAGCGCGCGGTACGCCAGGGCCAGGCCCTCACCGGGGTGTACGAGGAAGAGGGAGCCCTCGGTGCCGTCCGGGTTGAGGGTCTCGATGTGCGCGGACGCCGAGCCTTCGACGGAGCCGACGAGCATCTCGGCGAGGGAGGCGACCGTGGGCGCCTTGAAGATCTGCGTCATGTCGCAGGACACGTCGGGCGGCAGCGCGGCACGCAGCTTCTTCAGCAGCCGTACCGCCATCAGCGAGTGTCCGCCCAGTGCGAAGAAGTCGTCGTGGACGCCGAAGCCGGTGCTGCCCAGCACGTCCTCCCAGGTGGCGAGGATGCGCCGCTCCAGCTCCGTGCGGGGGCGGTGCGCCTCCCCGTGCCGTGCCGCGTCCGGGGTGCCGGGTGCCGCCACGGCCTCCTTGGCGAGCACCTGCTGGTCGACCTTGCCGTTGGTGGTGAGCGGGAGGGAGTCGCGTGCCAGGAGGCGGCCGAGCATCCAGTCGGGCATCTGCCCCAGGGCCCAGTCCCGCAGTGCGGGCAGGTCGAGGCGGGTGCCGGGTGCGGGGACGACGAAGGTGGCGAGGGTCCCGTCGTCCAGGCCGAGGGTGACGGAGCGGGCGACCGAGGGGTGCCGGGTGAGCACGGCGTCGGTCTCGGCGGGTTCCAGCCGGTGTCCGCGGATCTTGAGCTGCCGGTCCCTGCGGCCGAGGAACTCCAGCGCCCCGTCCGTCCGCCGCCGTGCCCGGTCCCCGGTGAGGTACAGCCGTCCGCCGCCGTACGGGTCGGCGACGAAGCGCCGCGCGGTCAGTGCCGGGTCCCGCCAGTAGCCTCCGGCCAACGGGGGCCCGGCGATGGCGAGTTCGCCCTCGACACCGGCCGGGAGCTGTCGCAGCCGGTCGTCGAGTACGTACAGCCGGGTGTTGCTGACGGGGTGGCCCAGCGGTACGGAGTCGCGGTGGCCGTCCTCGGGGACGCACGTCCAGTGGGTGACGCTGATGGACGCCTCGGAGGGACCGTACGCCTGGTGCAGCGCCGCGGGCAGGCCCAGCGCGGTGTGGGCGCGGACCATGGCGGGGGTGACGGCCTCGCCGCCGGAGACGAGGTGCCGCAGTCCGGCGCACTTGGCGGCGGCGGGGGTGTCGAGGAACTGGGCGAGCAGTGTGGGCAGCAGATGGACGACGGTGATGTCCTCGGCGCGGATCAGCCGGGCGAGTTCCGCGGGGTCGAGCACGGCCTCCGGCGGGGCGATCACGACGCTGCCCCCGGCCGCGAGGGGGAAGAACATCTCCCACAGCACGATGTCGAAGGCGGTGCCCGCTGTGGCCAGCAGCCGGGGCGGCGCTTCGGTGCGGTAGGTCTCGCACGACCACAGCATCCGGTTGACCAGGCCCTCATGACGGAGCATCACCCCCTTGGGTGCTCCGGTGGAGCCGGAGGTGTGGACGAGGCAGGCGGTGCCCGGCGGCGCGGTGGCGGGCCGTAAGCGCGTGCCGTCCGCAGGTACGGGCGGCTCGGCCCTGCCGTCAGGACGGAGGACCGGCAGCCCGGCGAAGTCGGCGGGCTCTGCGGTGGTGACCACCGCGCGCACGCCCGCGTCGGCGGCGAGGGCGCGGCGCCGCGCCGCCGGGTGTGCGGGGTCGAGCAGGACGGGGACGGCGCCGCACCGGAGGACGGCGAGCAGCGCGGTCAGGAACTCCGCCGAGCGGGGCACGCACAGGGCGACCAGATCGCCCTCGCCTGTGCCGTGCCCGGCCAGGGCGCGGGCCGTGGTGCGGGCCGCCTCGTCCAGCCCCGCGTAGGTGAGGCGCAGGGCTCCGTCGGTGACGGCCTGCGCCGCGGGGGTGCGCGCTGCCTGTTCGTCGAACAGGGCGAGGAGGGTGCCTGGCGCGGCGGCGCGTTCGGTGGCGGTGTCGTTCCAGTCGTCGAGCGCCGCCCGGTCGGCGTCGGCCAGCAGCCGCAGGTCGCCGAGACGGGCATCGGGGCGTTCCAGGAGCTGCCGGAGGAAGCCGGTGAATGCGCCGGTCATCCGCTCGACCTCGTCGGCGGTGAAGTGGGAACTGTCGTAGGTGAAGTGGCAGCCGAGCCGGTCGCCGGGCAGCGCGATCAGCCCGAAGGGGTACTCGGTCTTCTCCTGTGCGTGCAGGTCGCGGATGCCCAGGGTGGACCGTTCCGGCTGCGGGAGGTTGTCCTCCGGGTAGTTCTCGAAGGCGACGAGGTTGTCGAAGATGCGACCTTCGGTGAGCCGGGTGCCCGTCGCCCAGGATTTGATCTCGGCGAGCGGCATGTCGGCGTGCGCGGCGGTGGCGGCCAGGTCGCGGTGGACGGCGTCCAGCAGTTCGGTGACGGTCAGCTCGGGGGTGAGCCGTACCCGCAGCGGGACGGTGTTGATGAACAGGCCCACCATCGTCTCGACGCCCTCCAGCTCTGGCGGGCGGCCCGCGACGGTGAGGCCGTAGACGACCTCGTCGGCCCCCGCGTACAGCCCGAGCAGCAGGCTCCAGGCGGCCTGGGTGACGGTGTTGGTGGTGACCCCGTAGGCACGGGCGCGGTCGGCGAGCAGGCGGGTGGTGTCCTCGTCCAGGTCGAGGACATGGGTGCGGACGGCGCCCTCCTGGTCGCCGCGTGCGCGGGAGAAGGGGGTGGCGGTCATGTCGCGCAGGTACTCCTGCCAGAACGCCTTGGCGGCGTCGCCCTTGGCGGCCTTGGCGCGGATCCACGCCACGTAGTCGCGGTACGGGCGTACCTCGGGGAGCGTCAGGTCGCGGCCTGCGGCGAGTGCCTCGTAGAACTTGAAGAAGTCGCCCCAGATCAGTGACAGGCACCAGCCGTCGAGCAGGATGTGGTGGTGGCTCCAGATCAGGTAGTGGCGGCCTCCGCTCCGGCGTACCAGCACCAGCCGGTACAGCGGGCACTCGTCCAGTGCCAGGCCGCGTTCCCGGTCCTCGGCGAGGAGTTCCCTCAGCGCCGCCTCGTCGTCCGCGGGGTCGCGCCCTGTCCAGTCCTCGGTGCGCCAGGGCGGTTCGATGTCGTCGCGCACGTACTGGAGCGGCTGGTCCAGGCCCTCCCAGGCGAAGCCGGTGCGCAGGATCTCGTAGCGGTCGGCGGTCAGCCGCCACGCCTCGCGCAGTGCTTGTTCGTCGAGGTGTTCCCCGGTGAGTTCGAGGACGTTCTGGTTGAAGTAGGCGTCCGAGTCCGGCCAGTACAGGCCGCGGAAGAGCATGCCCTCCTGCATGGGTGCCAGCGGGTACACGTCGGTGACGCCGGGCCGTTCGCGCAGCGGGGCCACCTGCTCCTCGGGGATGCCCGCGAGGAGGGCCGCCGCGAGGTCCGGTGCCGCGTCCTGTGCCGCGCCGCCGCCGGTGCCGTCCGTGGCGACGGCGGTGGCGGCGAGGGCGCGGATCGTCTTGCGGGAGAAGACGTCGGAGACCTCGATGTGCACGCCTTCGCGGCGGGCGCGGGCGACCAGCCGCATGCTGGAGACGGAGTCGCCGCCGGTCTTGAAGAAGTCGTCGTCGATCCCGAAGTCGTCGTGTCCCAGGAGCCCCGACCACAGCGCGGCGAGGGTGCGCTCGGTCTCCGTGCGGGGCGGCGCCGCGGTGCCGGTGCGCGCGGGGGCGACCTGGGGCAGTGCGGCACGGTCCACCTTGCCCGCTGTGGTCAGGGGCAGTTCCGGCAGCCACACCAGGTCGGTGGGGATCATGTAGGCGGGCAGCCGCTCGGCGAGTTCCGCGCGCAGCCGGCCGGTGCGTGCTTCGGTGCCGTCCACCGGGGCCGCTCCTGCGGGCGCGGAGACGAACGCCGCCAGGCGCCGCGCCGTGCCCTCGCCGTGGACCACGACGACGGCCTGACGCACGTCGCCGGACTCCAGCAGCGCGGTCTCGATCTCCCCGAGTTCGATGCGGTGGCCGCGCAGTTTGACCTGGTGGTCGTCGCGGCCCAGGTACTCGATGGCCCCGTCGGGCGCGAAGCGCCCACGGTCCCCTGTGCGGTAGAGCCGGGCGCCGCCGCCGGTGAAGGGGTCGGGCACGAACCGGTCGGCGGTCAGCGCGGGACGTCCCAGGTAGCCCACACCGACGCCCTCGCCGCCGATGTACAGCTCCCCCTCCGAGCCGGGCGGCACCGGCTCCATGCGCGCGTTGAGGACGTACATCCGGGTGTTGTCGATGGGCCTGCCGATGGGCACGTACGGCAGTTCGGGCTGCTCGCCGACGGGCCAGCTCGTCACGTCGATGGTGGCCTCGGTGGGTCCGTACAGGTTGTGCAGCGCGACGTGCGGGAGTTGGCGCGTGAACGCGTCGGCCACCGGGCGTGGCAGCGCCTCGCCGCTGCACACGGCGGTGCGCAGTGCCGCACACGCCCGGGTGAGCCCGTCGGCCTCCAGGAAGGCGGGCAGCAGCGAGGGAACGAAGTGGAGCATGGTGACACGTTCGGTCCCGATGAGGGAGACGAGCTTGCGCATGTCGCGGTGGTGTCCGGGCGGGCTGACGACCACGCAGCCGCCGCTGATGAGCGGGAGCAGTTGTTCCCACACGGAGACGTCGAACCCGAACGACGTCTTGTGCAGGACGCGGTCGTGCGGCCCGGTGCCGTAGGTGCGGCGCATCCACAGCAGCCGGTTGAGGAGGCTGCGGTGGCTGATGCCGACGCCCTTGGGGCGTCCGGTGGAGCCGGATGTGTAGATGACGTAGGCGAGTTGGGCCGAGGAGACCGGGGCCGCGGGCTGCGGCGGCGCGGGCGGCACCGTCGGCGCGAACGGCGGCGCGGACGCGGTGCCGCGCTGATCCGGTGTACCCGGCGGACCCGCGTCGGCGCCGAAGACCGCGCCGAGTGCCGCGCCGAGCGCGCCGTCGGGCCCGTCCGTCGCGTCGGTCAGCAGCACGGTCCCCTCGTACCCGGCCAGGACACCGGCACGGGTGGCCGTGTCCGTCACGAGCGCCCCCGGAGCGCCGTCCGCCAGCAGGAACCGCAGCCGGGCCGCCGGGTTGTCCAGATCGAGCGGCAGATAGGCGGCGCCCGCGTAGAGGGTGCCGAGGACGGCGACGAGGCGTTCGGCAGAGGGCGCGAGTGCGAGGGCGACGAGGTCGCCGGGCCGGATGCCGCGTGCCGTCAGCGCAGCGGCCACGTGGCGGGCCGCCAGGTCGAGCCCCGCGTAGGTCAGGGCACGGTCGCCGCAGACCACCGCCCGCGCGCCGGGGTGCGACGCGGCCTGTTCCCGGACGAGTTCGTGCACGCAGGTGTCCGCGGGGAAGGCGCGTTCCGTGGCGTTCCACACCTCGTGCAGGAGGTCCAGTTCGTCCTCCTCCGCCGAGCCCAGGTCGCCGACGGTCAGCTTCTTGTTCACGGTCACGCTGCTTCCTCTCGCAGGGCCTCGGCTATGTGCTGGAGCAACCTGATCAGGCGTCGGGACAGCGCCGACGCCGCCTGCGGGGCGAGGGTGTCGGCTCTGCTGGTGAGGTCGAACGTCATCCGGTCGCCGGGGCTGACGGTCAGCGACACCGGGAACTCGGTGCTCTCCACGGCCCGCACCACGCGCAGCCGCCCCAGGTCGCCGACGGGCTGCCCGGTGCGGTCGCCGGGGTAGTTCTCGAAGACGACGACGCTGTCGAACGGTGCCGTGGACCCGTCCAGTCCGGCCCAGCGCCGGATCTCGCCGAGCGGGTGCGCGGCGTGCTCGTAGACCGCGAGCAGCCGCTCCTGCGCGTGCCGGAACAGCTCGGGCAGCTCGGCGTCGTCGGTCACCTCCAGACGCAGCGGGAGAGTGTTGAGGCAGAGTCCGACGACGCGTTCGGCGTCCGGCACCTCGTCGGGCCGCAGCGACATCACCACGCCCAGGACCACGTCGTCCCCGGCGGCGCGCTGCCGCAGCAGCACCGCCCACGCGGCGAGCACCAGGCTGTGCAGCGTGACACGGTGGCGTTCCGCGATGGCCGCGAGGTCCGCGGTGTGCCGCTCGGACAGTTCCGCGACGACGGTGTGGGCGGTCGCGTCCGGGGCGCCGTGTGCCGTGGGAGCGGCGAGGCCGCCGCCGGTGGCACGTCCGGTGCCGGAGCCCGCGAGCGCGCCGGTACCGGTGGCGGTGCCGGTGTCCGGCTCCGGTGCGAGATGGGCGCGCCAGAACTCGGCGCCCGCCTCGGTGTCCCGTCCGGCGAGCCAGCGCAGGTAGTCGGCGTAGCGGGGGCCGGGCGGCCGTTGCCAGGGGCGGCCCGCGTGCCGGGCAGCGCAGGCGTCGGCGACGTCGCCGAGGACCAGCGGCAGGCTCCAGCCGTCGAGCAGGATGTGGTGATGGCTCCACAGCAGCCAGCGGCCCGCCTCCCCCGCGTCCAGCCAGTGCCAGCGCAGCGCTCCGGGCCGCGCCAGGTCGAACGGTTCGGCGCGGTCCTCGGCCAGCAGCCGCTCCAGCCGCTCCAGCGCCGCTTCCCTGGTCACGCCGGTCAGCTCGTGCCGCCGCCAGTCCAATGCGGCGGCGCCGCGCGGATCGGGGGCCGTGACGACCTGCGCGGGTGCGTCGAGTTCACCGGCCACGAAGGCCGTACGGAGCACGTCGTGCGCGGCGACCGCAGCGGCCCAGCCCTCCCTCAGCAGCTCCTCGCCGAGTGCGCCCTCGGCCTCGAACAGCATCTGGGTGTGGTAGGCGCCCCCGCCCTGCCGGGCCAACTGCCACGCCAGCATGCCCTGTTGGGCAGGGGCCAGCGGCAGCACGTCGGTGGCTCCGGGACAGCGGGTGAGCAGCGCGCCCAACTGCTCCTGGGTGAGGGTGACATCGGGGAAGTCGCCGGGTACGGCCGTGGCCTCGCGTCCCTCGTCGAGGACGGCGGCGAGGGCCGTCAGGGTCCGGTGGGTGTCACGCATCAGCGCTTCGACGGTGCGGCGCGCGAAGCGGCCGGTGTCCCACTCCCACTCCGTCCACAGTCCCCGCTCGTCCAGCCCCGCCGTGACCTCGATGGCGGGCCCGCCGGTGCGGTGCCGGGGCGCCGCGTACGCGCCGAGCGACTGGTGGGCGGCGCGGGGGAAGAGGCCGGTGTCCTCGGTGGCACCGGGCGCGGACCGGTGCGGGCCCGTGGTGGCGCCCAGGTAGTTGACGGAGATCTCCGGCTCGGCGCTGCCCCGCAGTGCCGGGTCGTCCGCAGAGCGCAGCAGCCCGTAGCCGGTGCCGCCGTACGGCACCGCGCGCAGTGCCGACCGGCAGGCGCGGAGCGATGCGGCGAGGCCGCGGGTGGCATCAGGGCCGGTGCCGGGGTCGGCGGGGCGGGCCTGGGGTTCCGGGTCGTCGTCCGGCAGGGTCACCGCCAGGGGGAAGACGGCGCTGAGCCAGCCGACGGTCCCGGTCACATCCGCGCGGCCCGGCAGCGGCTCCCTGCCGTGGGTCTCGCGGAGGAAGGTGACGCTGTGGTCCCCCGTCCAGCGGGCCACGGCGCGGGCGACGGCGGTCAGCAGCAGCTCGTCGGCGCGCATACCGTGCCGGGCCGTCCCCGTGACCAGGGCCCGCGCCGTCTCCTCGCCGGTCGCGGCGGTCAGCGGGGGCGGCGCGGTGCCGCCGTCCGGGGTGTCCGGGGTGTCCGGGGTGTCCGGGGCGTCCTCGGGGAGCGGCCTGACCGCGTCCAGTTGCTCCCGCCAGTACGCGCGCTGCCGTACGGTCTCCGCGCGACGGGCCAGCGCCGGCAGGCTCCGCGCGAGGTCGCCGAACGGCACCTCCGAGGGAGGGAGCGCGGCGGGCAGGCCCTCTGCGATCCGGTGGTACGCGGTTTCCAGCCCGGCGAGGACGGTCTCCCACGACGCGGTGTCGACGGCGAGATGGTGGGCGGCGAGGAGCAGCACCGGGGTGCCGTCGTCCCGTCGGGCCAGCAGCCCCGCGAGGAGCGGTCCGGTCCGCGGGTCGAGCCCTTCGTGCACGGGCCGGAGCAGTTCGGCCCACTCCTCGGGACGCTCCTCGGGGTGCACCGTCGTTCCGGCGGGGGCGACGGTGAGGGAGGCGAGCCGTTCACCGGGTGTGCCGGGCGGCAGCAGCGAGAGCCGGGGCCCGCCGTGCGCCGCGTCCTCGCCGGTCGCCCCGCCCGTCGCCTCGTCCTCGTCCCGCGCACCGGCCAGCCGCAGCCGGAACGCGTCGTGGTGGGCGGCGACGGCGCGCAGCGCGGCACGGAGCGTCGCCGGGTCCGGGGCGGTGCGGGGCGCGAGGAGCACCGCCTGGTTGAAGTGCGCCGGACCGGCCGGGGTTTCGTACTCGCCCGCGCGGGTGAGGAAGGCGTGCTGCGCCGGAGTGGGCCACAGTCCGTCCGTGCCGCCGACGCCGTCCCGCACGTCCGTCGTCGGGTCCGTCGGGTCCGTGGCCTCGGCCGGGACGGCGGCAGCCGCGGCGTCCGCGAGTGTGCTCGTCCGCAGCACCTGGGCGATGCTCAGCCGCAGCCCGGCGGCGCGTGCGCGGGCGACGACGCGGATGGCGGTCACGGAGTCGCCGCCGAGGTCGAAGAAGTTGTCGTGCGGACCGACCGCGCGTGCGACCGGCAGCACCTGTCCCCAGACCGCCGCGAGCCGCCGTTCCGTGTCCGTTCGGGGCTCGGCACCGTCCGTGCCTCCGGTGCCGTCGGAAGGGGCGGCGTCGGAGGCGTCGGGGGCCGGCAGTGCTGCGGTGTCCAGCTTGCCGTTGGCGGTCACGGGCAGCGCGGGCAGGGGGACGAAGGAACGGGGCACCATCGCCTGTGGCAGCCGCTCGCCCAGATGGGCGGTCAGCTCGGCCGTACCGGGTGCGGCGGGGCCGCCTGGGACGACGTAGCCGACGAGCACGGTGCGTCCCCCGGTCTCGCGGGGCAGCACCGCGCAGGCTGCGACCCCGGGGTGGGCGGCCAGCGCTGTCTCCACCTCGCGCGGTTCGACGCGGACCCCGCCGATCTTGAGCTGCCGGTCGGCGCGCCCGACGAATTCGAGGGTCCCGTCGGTCCGCAGCCTGGCCAGGTCCCCTGTGCGGTACATCCGCGCTCCGGGCCGCGCGGAGTGAGGGTCGGGCACGAAGCTCGCCGCTGTCGCTCCGGGGCGCCCCAGGTAGCCGCGCGCCAGCACGTCCCCCGCGACGACGAGTTCGCCGGTCACTCCGACGGGCACCGGCTCGCCGCCCGCGTCCAGCAGATACAGCCGTACGCCGTCGACCGGACCGCCCAGTGGCGGCGCCGCCCCCTCACCGGGGCCGGAAGCGGCGAGTTCCTGGGGCACCGCCCAGTGGGTGACGATGATGGACGCCTCGGTCGGCCCGTACGTGTGGTGGAGGCGGGCCCCGGTGCTGCGCGAGGTGAAGCGTTCCGGGAGACCCGCGGGCACCCGTTCGCCGCCGCACAGCACCGTGCGCAGTCCGGGCGCCGTCATGGCCCCGGTCTCCTCGACGAACCCTTCCAGCAGGGTGGGTACGAGGTGCAGGGCTGTGATGTCCTCCCGTACGACGGCGTCCGCGACGGCGGAGACGTCGCCGTGCGCCGCGTCGTCCAGCACCACCAGCCGGGCGCCGCAGGTGAGGGGGTGGAACATCTCCCAGAGCGAGATGTCGAAGCCCGTCGCGGCGACCTGCAACAGGCTCTCCCCAGGGCGCAGCGGATAGCCGCGCCGCGACCAGCGGAGCTGGTTGGCGAACCCGCCGTGGGTGCAGAGCACACCCCTCGGTTCCCCGGTGGAGCCCGAGGTGTAGGTCAGATAGGCGAGCCGGTCCGCCGGGTCCGAGGACGCGGGCACGGATGCGGACGCGGACGTGGAAGGGACGGGGAGCGTGGTGAGCGCTGACAGGTCCAGCACCGGGACGCCGGGTGTCCCGGAACCGTCCGCCGCACCCGACACCGGCCCCGGCCCCGCCGGGCCCCCGGTGATGAGCGCGGCGGGTGCGCAGTCGGCGAGCATCGCTCGGGTGCGGGCCGCCGGGTTGCGCGGGTCGAGCGGTACGTACGCGCAGCCCGCCTGCCAGATGCCCAGGACCACGGCCGGGAGTTCGGCGCACCGTCCGGTGCGTACCGCGACGGACGACTCGGGGCCCGCGTGTGCCACCGTGCGCAGCCAGTGCGCCACCCGCTCGGCGAGGCCGGCGGTCTGCCGGTAGGTGAGGGACCGTCCGCCACCGGTCACCGCCACCGCGTCCGGGTGGGCGGCGGTGTGCCCGGCGAACAGTGCGAGCACTCCGGGCTCGGGGTCCGCCGTGCGGCCCGCGCGGCCGGTGCGGTCCGTGTGATCCGTCCAGCCGGTGCGGTCCAGCGCAGCCGTCAGGCGCCGCCGCTCGGCGGGTCCGGTCAGTGGCAGCTCCGCCACCCGGGTGTCCGGGCGGCGCGCCACATGGTCCAGGACGTGCGCCAGCGAGGCCGCGAGATGTTCCACGGCGCCCGGCTCGAACAGGCCCCGCGCGCCGCGCAGTTCGAGCACGAGCCCGCCGTCTCGCCCAGCGTCGTCGCCGTCGCCGTCCCCGTCGCCGTCCGCGCGGGCTGTCAGCTCCAGGTCGAAGACGCCCACGGACGGCGCCGGGTTCAGTGCCTCGGCCGTGAGGCCGCGTCCGAACGGCGGGGTGGGCAGCACGTCCTCGTCCTCCAGGTCGAAGACGGCCCGTACCAGCGTCCGCTGACGGGCCCGCTCCCCCGCCGCGTACTGCTCCAGGATCCGCTGCGCGGGCACGTCCTTGTGCTGGAAGACGTCGAGGACCGCGGCACGGGTACGGTCCACCTGTTCGGCGAACGTGGCGTCGCCGGGCACGGGGGTGCGTACCGGCAGCACGTCCACCAGCGGGCCCACCACCGAGGCGCGGGAGGGCGTGTCGCGGTCGGCGACGGGGGTGCCCGTCACGATGTCGTCCTGGCGGCAGCAGCGGGCCAGCCAGACGTGCACGGCGGACAGCAGCACCATGAACAGCGTGGCCTGCCGCGCCCTGCCCAGTCGCCGCAGGGCTTCGGCGGTCGCGGACGGCACCGGTATCCGGCAGGTGTGCCGTCCCGGTCCCGGCCCCCGTCCCGGCTCGGCGCCGGGACGGTGCGGTCCGGTGGGCAGCTCCAGTCGCGCGGGAGCCCCTTCGAGGTGCTCCCTCCAGAAGCGGAGCCCGTCCTCGTCGGGCTGCCGCGCTGCGGACGCGGTGGCGAGCGCGCGGAAGCTGCCCGGCGCGGGCAGCGGGACGGCGGCGCCCGGCGCGGAGGTCTCCGCCGTGTAGAGGGCGGCGAGTTCGCGCTGGAGCAGCCGCGCTGACCAGCCGTCGGCGGCGATGTGGTGCAGCACCAGCGCGCACACGTGGTCGTCGTCGGCGAGCCGGACCAGCACAGCCCGTACCGGAGGTTCGCGCAGCAGGTCGAAGGGCCGGTCCACGATGCCGCGCAGCAGCTCAGCGAGTGCTCCGGGCCGGTCGGTGAGGCCGTCGCCGCTGTGGTCGGCGGCGGTCGGCCGCGGGAGCGCGTCGGGCGGAAGCAGGCGGAAGACGGGGGCCTCGCCGGAGGCGTCGAGCACCCCGCGCAGCGCGTCGTGCCGCTCCAGCAGTCGCTGCATGGCACGTTCGAGCGCCGCCCTGTCCAGGGCGCCGCGCAGCCGCAGCAGCACCGGGGTGTGGAAGGGGAGGCCGGGTTCGGCCTCGGTGCGCAGCCAGATCGCCAGTTGCGCCGCGGTGAGCGGCACCGTCCCGTCCACTTGGCCGGCGCCGTCCGCAGCGTCCGTCCCGGCGGTCCCGGCGGTCCCGGCGGTGGCCTCCTCACCTGGCGCCTCCGTGCCGGGGAAGCGGGCGAGCAGTCCGGCGACGGTCGGCGCGTCGAAGAGTGTCCGCACCGTCACCTCGGGCAGCACGTCCCGCCGCATGTGCCGTACGAGTTCCATCGCGAGGAGGGAGTTGCCGCCCAGGTCGAAGAAGTCGCTGTGCGGGCCGACTTCGGCGGTCCGGAGCGTCGCGGCCCACAGCGCGCACAGCCGCCGCTCCCGCCCGGTGCGGGGCACGTTGTCGGCTGCGGAGACCGCTGCCCCGTCCCGGACGCCGGTCTCCTCCGTGCCGGGCGGCGACTCGGCGGCCAGGGCCCGGTGGTCGGTCTTGCCCGCCGGGGTGCGCGGCAACCGGTCCCGTACGACGAACGCCGACGGTGTCATGAAGGCGGGCAGCCGCGCGGTGAGGTGGGCACGCAGTTCGGCGGCGGTGACACCGTCGCGCGCGGCGACGTACGCGACGAGCCGCGACGCGGCGGACGCGTCGGTACCGTCCGCCCCGTCGAGCGCGCCCGGCCCGTCGGAGGGGACCAGCACGGCGGCCTCGTCCACGGCCGGGTGCGCGGCGAGCACCCGCTCCACCTCGTCGGGCTCGATGCGGAACCCCCGGACCTTCACCTGCCGGTCGGCGCGCCCCAGAAAGTACAGCTCGCCGTCCACCCGCCTGGCCAGGTCACCGGTGCGGAACATCCGTCCGCCCGGCACCGGCGAGTACGGGTCGGGCACGAAGCGCGCCGCGGTCAGCGCGGGCCGGTGGGCGTAGCCGCGGGCGAGGCCGGGACCGGCCAGGTGCACCTCGCCTGTGGTGCCGTCCGGCACCGGGTGGCCGTACCGGTCCAGCAGATGGATGCGGGTCCGCGACGTGGGGGCGCCGACCGGTATCGCGGCCGGGAGGACGGGACGGGCCGCAGGGCCGAGTTCGGCGGCGGTGACACCGATGGTGGCCTCGGTCGGCCCGTACGCGTTGACCAGCCGCAGCGCGTGCCTGTCCGCGGTGCGGGCCCGCCAGCGCGCGACCGTGGCCGCGCCCGCCTGCTCACCGCCGATGACGCAGAGCCGGATCTCCTCCGGGAGCCGTGCGCTCTCCTCGGCGAGCACTCCGGTCAGCTCCGTCCAGTATCCGGTGGGCAGATTGACCACCGTCACGCCCGTGCGCGCGCACTGGGCCAGGCACTCCTGCGGGGACAGCGCGGCCTCCGCCGAGCGCAGCACGAGGGTGGCACCCGCGCAGAGGGTGGGGAACACCTCCTCTGCCATCACGTCGAAGGTCGGCGAGGCGAACTGGAGCACCCGGTCGCGCGGTGTCAGCGCGAACGCCGCGCACGCCCAGCGGACATGGTCGGCCAGCGCACCGTGCTCCACGACCACGCCCTTGGGTTCGCCCGTGGAGCCGGAGGTGAAGATGGTGTACGCGGGGTCGTGGGCAGCGGGGGCCGGGCCGGGGTTCGGTGAGGACCGGTCGTGCTCCGGTACCGGGTCACCGGCCGCCGGACCCTGCGCTGGGCAGCCGTCGGCGTCGACCACGAGGACGGCGGCGCCGGGTACGGCGAACCGCTCGGCGTGCGCGGCGGCGGTGACCGTCAACCGGGTTCCGCTGATCTCCAGTTGCCTGCGTACGCGCTCGTCCGGCTCCGCCGCGTCGAGCGGCAGATAGGCGGCGCCGGCCCGGAGCACCCCCAGCAGCACCGCGAACAGCGCTGCGGACCGTGGCAGGCACACGGCGACGGTGTCCCCGGCACCGCAGCCCTCCGCGCGCAGACGGGCCGCCACCCGGTCGGCGCGGCGCTGGAGCTGCGCGTAGCCGACCTCGGTGTCACCGTCGACGAGGGCCACGCCGTGCGGGTTCCGCCGCACCGCCTCCGCGATCATCTCCGTCACCGGGAGGAGCACCCCGGACTCCGCCGCCTCCGGCGCGGGCAGCGCGTACGAGCGTGGGGGGACGTGCGGCGTGGCGAGCGGGACGTCGCCGATGCGTGCGCTGCCGCCGTCCGCGGTGAACGCGTCCAGCAGCGTGCCGAAGGCTTCCGCGAGCACCCCGGCGGCGGCCTCGTCGAACAGGTCGCGGCTGAACTCCAGCTCCAGCGCGAGGCCGTCGGGCAGTTCGCGTGCGACCAGGGTCAGGTCGTAGGCGGTGACCGGTGCGGGCGGCCTGACGGGTTCGGCGGTGCAGCCGGGCAGCGCCGCCTCCACGCCCGCCGACTCCTCCCACGCCAGCATGAACTGCACCAGCGGGTGGTGGCCAGCGCTGCGGCGCTGGCCGAGCGCGGCGGCGAGCCGTTCCACGGGAACCGCGTGGTGCTCGTACGCCTCCAGCACCCGGCCGCGGGTCTCCGTCAGCAGCTCGGCGAAGCGCGGGTTGCCGCGCAGATCGGCG
The DNA here is from genome assembly GCF_053611545.1 of Streptomyces sp. NPDC054796. Taxonomy (NCBI): domain Bacteria; kingdom Bacillati; phylum Actinomycetota; class Actinomycetes; order Kitasatosporales; family Streptomycetaceae; genus Streptomyces; species Streptomyces sp. NPDC054796. The sequence continues at coordinate 28,187 of NZ_JBSHAO010000002.1, forward strand.
CGCAGCGGCACCGTGTTGACGAGCATGCCGACCACCCCGTCGGACTCCGACAGGTCGCGGTCGGCGACGGGGGCGCCGACCACCAGGTTGTCGGCGGTGGAGAAGCGGTGCAGCAGCACCTGGAACGCGGCGAGCAGGAAGACGAACGGGGTGACGCCCCGTGCCACGCAGACCGCGCGCAGCGCCGCGGCCCGTTCCGGAGCGAGCTGCCAGGCGACGAGCCCGGCGCGGTGCGCGGGCTCGGCGGGCCGATGCCCCCCGACCAGCAGCTCGATGTCGAACTCCGCGCCGTCGAGGCGCCGCCGCCAGTGCTCGATCTCGGCCCCGGCCCGCTCCTCCTGGCGCCGCACGGCCGCCGCGTGCCCCAGGTGGGCCGCTCCGGTGTCCGGCAGCACCGCGGCCCGGCCCTCCAGCGCTGCGGTGTACAGCTCCCGCAGTTCCCGGAACAGCACCTCGACGGACCAGCGGTCGCAGACGATGTGGTGCAGTACGAGCACGAAGACGTGGTCGTGCGGCGAGAGCCGCAGCAGTCGCGCCCGCAGCAGCGGTGCGGAGGCCAGGTCGAAGGGGTCGGCCAGCAGCTCCGCCAGCCGTGCGGCGAGGCGTTCCTCGCCCGGCAGGCCGTGGGAGCCGGAGGCGTCCGCCGAGGGCACGGTGTCCGGTCCAGGCGAGGGCACGGTGTCCGGTCCGGGGGCGGTCAGGTCCTCCACAGCGAAGGGCAGCGGCACCTCCCCCGCGGGGACGATCCGCAGTCGGGCCGTGTCGTGCTCGACAGCGCCGCGCAGCATCGCATGACGATGTGTCAGTTCCGCGAGCGCGTCCCGCAGCACCTCCGCGTCCAGCGGGCCGCGCCACCGGGTGGCCACGGGGACGTTGAAGGCGCCTGCGCCCAGGAACTCCTCCTCGAACAGCACCCGTTGCTGCGCGTTCGACAGCGGCAGCCACTCCGGCGTGGTGGTGGATTCGGCGGTGTCAGGTGCGTCGGCGCCGCTGAGCGTCCCGCCCGAGCCGGGCTGTGTGACGGGCTCCGTCCCGGCCGCCGGTGCCGCCGCCCGCATCGCCTCGATCCGGCGGGCCAGTTCGGCGACGGTACGGCCTTCCATCACGTCGGCGAGCCTGAGCAGCACCCCGTGGTCGCGCCAGACAGCGGTGAGGGTGCGGGTGGCGACGAGGGAGTGGCCGCCGAGGGCGAAGAAGTCGTCTTCCGGCGATACGCGGTCGACGTCGAGCAGTTCCTCCCACAGCGTGCACAGCGCACGCTCCAGCGCGCCGTTCCCCGTACGGCGATCCCCGCCCCCGCCCCCGTCCCCCGTACCTGACGTGTCGGTGTCCGCCGGGTGCACGGCCGCAGCGCGCGATGTCTCCGCACGCAGCGCGCCGGTACGGAGTGCCTCCGTGCGCAGCGCCTCGCGGTCGGTCTTGCCCGCCGACCCGAGCGGGAAGGTCTCCCGCACCACCCAGCGGGTCGGCACGACGGGGCGGGGCAGGCGGACCGCGAGGTAGGCGCGGAGGTCACCGCGGAGCGCGCCCGCCCAGCTCTCGTCGGCGGCCCGTTCGCCCGCCGCCACGAACGCGACGACGGCGGGCCGTCCCGCGCGGTCGTCGAGCAGTTGGACCGAGGCGCGCCGTACGGCGGGATGCCGGTGCAGCAGGCCCTCGATCTCCGCGGGGTCCACCCGATGCCCGTGGATCTTGAACTCCTCGTCGGCGCGGCCGAGGAACTCCAGCCTGCCGTCGGGCAGATAGCGGGCCCTGTCCCCCGTCCGGTACAGCCGTTCCCCGACGTCGCCGCCGTGCCCGCCGTCGCGACCGTCCTCGCCGTCGCTGTCCGGTACGGGGCCGAAGCGGGATGCCGTGCGGCCCGGGGCCCCGTGGTAGCCGCGGGCCAGCGGGTCGCCGCCGAGGGCGATCTCGCCGGGGCTGCCGACCGGGACGCGGCGGCCGTCGGGGCCGAGGAGGGCGACGGTGGTGTTGCTCAGCGGCCTGCCGAGCGGCACTCCCCTCTCCGGCCCGCGCCCCGGCCCGCCGCCCTTGTCCGGGTCCGCGCCCGTGTCCCGTACGGCTGCTGCCGTGTCGCACACGTCGTGCAGCACGGTGATGGTGGCCTCCGTCGGCCCGTACGCGTGCACCAGGGTGCCCGGACAGCAGGCCAGGAAAGCGTCGCGCAGCGTCGGGCTCACGGTCTCGCCGCCGCAGACGGCGAGGCGGAGCGGCAGTCGCTCTCCGGGGCCGCAGGCGCGGGTGAGTTCGCCCAGTACGGACGGGACGAAGTGGGCGACGGTGACGCCCTGCGCGCGCAGTAGCCGGGGCAGGTAGGGCACGATCCCGTGTTCCCGGTGCTCGGCGACGACGAGCCTGGCCCCGGCCAGGGGCGCGGCGAGAAGCTCCCAGAGTGAGATGTCGAAGCCGGGTGACGCGCACTGGAGCAGCACGTCGTCCGGGTGGAGCGGATGGTTCTCCTGCCACCACGTCATGCGGTTGACCAGGCCCCGGTGGGTGACGACGACGCCCTTGGCGGGACCCGCCGAGCCGGAGGTGTAGAAGACACAGGCGGCCCGGTCCGCCGTTGCGGCTCCGGCCTCCCGCTGTCCCTCCGCGCCCTCGAACGGCCAGGGTTCGGCGCGGCCCCCTCCGGCCGGGTCACGGGAGCCGGTGACCTCGGAACCGTCGAGACCGTCAGGACGGCCGGCGCCGTCAGGACCGTCGGAGCCCGCGCCGTCCTTCAGGATGAGGAGCGGTCCGTCCCAGCGGATGTCCGTCCCGGCAGCGGCCAGCACGGCGACGGGCCGTACGTCGTCGAGGATCGCCGCCGTCCGCTCGGGCGGCCACTCGGGGTCGAGGGGCACGTACACGCCGCCCGCCCGGAACACCGCCAGGCAGGCCACGAGGAGTTCGGCCGAAGCGGGCACCGACACCGCGACGGGCGTCTCCGCTGTGGTCCCGGCCGCTCGCAGCGCGCGGGCGAGGGCTGCGGTGCGGGCGTCCAGTTCGCGGTAGGAGAGCGCACGGTCCGCGCACACCACGGCGGTACGGTCCCCGCCGGTGCGCAGTCGGTCCGCCAGGGCGCCCCACAGGTCCACCGGGTTCCGCGCGATACGCGGACCGCGTTCCCAGCGCCGCAGCCCCGCGCCCGCCGGACGGGCGGCCACGGCGGCGGGCGCGCCGGGGTCGAGGCAGACCGCCACCGCCGCGCCGAGGCCGTCGGCGATCTCGCGGAGCGCGGCGTCGTCGTAGACGGGGTCGCCGCCGACACCGCTGGAGTGCAGTCGCAGCGTCCCCGCCGACGCGTCCCACACCACGGTCAGCGGACGCGGGCCCGCGAGCAGCCGAGGGGTGACCGGTTCCCCGTCGGTGAGCAGCACTTCGACGGGGAGCGGGCGGGGCGGCGGGGTGAGCAGGTGCCGCCCCGGCAGGTCGTGCGGCCGTACGCCCCTGCGCAGGGCACCGGGGGTACGGCGGCCGACCTCTCCGACGACGTCGCCGACGGTGTCGTCGGGCCCGGGCACGAGCGTGAACGGCACGCCGTCGGTGAGGAACGCCTCGAGACCGGCCACGCGCCGCCGGGTCGCGGTGCTGGACAGCGCCACGGACACGGGGGTGCGGGTGCTGCCCTGGCCGAGGTGGAGCAGCAGCGCGGTGAGCACCACGTCCCGGGCGGCGTGTGCGCCGGTTCCGTGACGGCGCGCTGCGGTGCCGGCGATGTCTGCGGGCAGGGGTACGGGCACCCCGGCGGGGGCGCCGGGCGACGCACCGTAGCGTGCGGCGACGGGCGGGTAGGCGGCTACGGCGCGGCCGAGCTGCCGTACGCAGTACGCCTCGTGGGGAGCGGCCTCCGTGAGGGCGGCGGCGAGGCGGGCGCGTAACGCCTCGTCCGGGGCGGGGAGCACGTCGCCGGGGGCGAGTCCCGCCGACGCGAGCACGTCGGCGGCTGCGTGCCGGGTGCCGGAGTGGGCGGTCAGGGTGTGCAGCCGGATGTCCTGGCCCGCCGTCGCGATGTCGGCGCACCCGGCGGGGCGGGCGGAACCGGCGGAACCGGTGGAACCGGTGGAACCGGTGGCTTCAGAGGCACCGGCGGGAAGGGCCGCGTCGGGCCGCTCGCCGACGGCCAGCAGGGTTCCGGCGGGCCGTCCGGAGCGTCCCGCGAGCACCTCGATCTCCTCCACGGTCCAGGACGTGTCCCCGCCGAACCACGCCTTCGCGGTGCCGAAGGTGTTCACGACCGGACCGAAGTGGTGGGCGCGGACCGTGCGGGCGAGTTCCCGCGCGTCGGCCGTCCAGGTCAGCAGCCCGCCACCGGGGGCGCGGCGGTCGCGTCCGAAGTATGTGCGGCGCGTGGCGTCCTGGGGGCGCGGCACGGGCCCGTCGCCGCCGTCGCCGAGGTCGCCGAGCAGTTCGCGGAAGAGGGTGAGGGCCAGTTCGTGGCAGGCGAGGTTGACCTGGTAGGCGGTGTCGTCCGGGCCGACGGGGAAGGCCGCCTGTTTCAGGATGCCGCCCGCGTCGACGTCCTCGGCCATCAGATGCCAGGTCACGCCGTGGGACGTGGCCCCGTCCAGCAGTGCCCAGGACGTGGCGTGCACCCCGGCGTACCGGGGAAGCGGCGCGTCGTGGAAGTTGACGGCGAGTTTCCTCGGCAGCGCCAGCACCTCGGGCGGGAGGACGGTGCCGTTCACCACGCTCACCAGGTGGTCGAAGCGGGCCTCCTCGGAGTCGCGGTCGAGCGCGGCGAAGTCCGGCAGCGCCGCGATGCCGTGCTCCTGGGCCCACGCCCGTACCTCGGGGCTGGACGACACCACGCAGGCGACACCGTCGCCGCGCTCCAGCACCGCCTCGGCGCAGCGCATGGTGAGCACGGCGGTTCCGACCAGACAGTAACGCGGACGGGAAGCGTCACGGGACACGAGGCACCTCGCCCTCTCGGCACACGGACGCCGCCCTCCCACGGGGCGACGGTGGAACGGACGGATCTGGCGCTGGGCCCGCGGATCCGCTGACGGGCGGGCGGGCCCTGGTGGCGCGGAACTGCCGGAACCGGGCCTGGCCCTGGGCCTCGGAGCGGCATGTCGTGGCAGGGCACGGACCGGCGCGAAGCGGGCGGCTCGGAGGAGGCGGAGGAAGCGGAGGAGGTAAGGCGCGGCCGGGGTCTTGAGGGGGGTGCGGGTGCCGCTAAGGCCGGGGGCCGATCCGCCCCCCGTTCTCGGCCTCGACCACGGTGATCGCCATCGTCTGGCAGAGGTCCGCCGCGTCGAGCGCGGCCTCGTCCGGTTCCACGTCGGCGGCCACCACCTCCGCGGTGTCGCCTTCCAGACGGAACAGATGAGGGGCGATCCCTGCGCACACCCCGGAGGCGGCGCAGGAGTCCGGATCGACCTCGACGTGCCAGCTCATGGGATCACCATCCGATCGGCATGACGCGCGGTCCGCGTACCAGCATCTTGGTTTTCCAGGTGATGTCGCCCGCGAGGCGGAGACCGGGCATCCGGTTCAGCATCACCCGCAGGGTCTCCTGGAGTTCGACCCGGGCCAGGGCCGCGCCCAGGCAGTGGTGCACACCGTGGCCGAAGCCCACGTGGTGCCGGTCGTTGCGGTCCAGGACGAGGGCGTCGGGGTCCTCGAAGCGTTCCGCGTCGCGGTTGGCGGCGCCGAACGCGACCAGGACGGGCTCTCCCGCGCGCACGAGCGTGCCGCCGACCTCGACGTCCTCGGTGGCGTACCGCACGCGCCCGCCTCCCGAGCCCGTCGAGACGTAGCGCAGCAGTTCCTCGACGGCCGCCGGGATCAGGCCGGGGTCGGCGCGCAGCCGCTCCCACTGCTCGGGTTCCTCGATCAGGACGTAGAGGAAGTTGGAGATCTGCGACGCGGTGGTCTCGTGCCCGGCGACCAGCAGGCTCACCCCCAGGTCGAGGAGTTCCTCCTCGCTGAGCCTGTCGTCGTCCACGCGGACGGCGATGAGCGCGCTCACCAGATCGTCGCGTGGTTCGGCGCGGCGCTTGTCGTACAGCTCGGCCATGTAGGACTGGAGGCCGGTCCTGCTGGCCTCGAATTCCTCCTTGCTGAGCCGGTTGGTGGAGAGCGCGTCGTCGCTCCACTGCCGGAACCTGGGCCGGTCCTCCAGCGGTACGCCGAGCAGTTCGCAGATGACCGAGACCGGCAGCGCGAGCGAGTAGTGCTCGACGAGATCGACCGGCGGGCCCATCGCGAGCATCGCCCCGACCAGTTCCTCCGCCCTGGCGCGGATCGCGGGCCGCATCTCCTCCACCCTGCGCGGCGTGAACGCCTTCGCGATCAGGTTCCGGATGCGGGTGTGGTGCGGCGGGTCGGAGGAGAGGATCCCGGGCGGCGGCTGGACGGGCTGGGTGCGCGGGGCGTCGTGACGCGCCGCCTCCTCCCGGCTGAAGCGCGGATCGCCCAGCACTGCCCGTACGTCGGCGAACCGGGTGGCGAGCCAGGCGGGTTCACCGTAGGGCAGGCGTACCCGGGTCAGCCGGGGGTGCGCCAGGGCATCGCGGTAGCGCTCGTGCAGTGTCAACCCCTGCGGATCGTTGAAGGGGTATGCCAGCGGGGCTAATCGAGCGTCCGCCACAATCGTCCTCCCCCATCTCACGTCTTACGTGATTGAACGATTCCTGACGCTAATCTCGGCGCTCCCCGGCGTCAATATGCCTTCGCGTCCCGGAGCCCTCGAAGGTGCGATTCCGCAGGTCGGCACGAGAGTCGAGGAGTCCCGAAGACGCCGCGAGTCGAAATACTCCGTTCACATTCCCCGGCGCTCCCGACGGGGATTCCCGCTGCCCTACGAGGCACAGCCGGAGGAATTCCCGGACGGCGGAGAAGACACCCATGAGCGGCCCCCAAAGGGGAGTTGACGTGGGTTTATGCATCCGGCCCGCTTCCGAGCCCCCCCCCGGGAACACCTTTCTCCTCCCTCCGGAGACGGCGCCGGACCCTCCCCCACGGGCGGGACGACAGCGCACCACAGAAATAATTCCGGGCGGCCGGTTCTCTGGGAACGAGGGTGAGACATAAAGCAATAAGAGGAGCGAGGAAAGAAGAGGGAAATGAAATAGGGGTACGGATTGATAGGGGTCGCGACAGAACAGGGGGAGGGCGCCGGGGCGTGCGGGCACGGACCGGCGACGCCCTCCGGAGAGCCGGCGGCGCGCCCGGCGCGAGCGGCGAGGCCGTGGCCCCGGCGGACCCTCCGGCGCGGGCCCGAGTGATCAGTTCCACACGGAGCACTATTGCAAGTTAGTTGCAATTACAGATTTGATGCGTGTGCCGTGGTCCCAGAGCAACAGGCAGGAAGGTACCTCCACATGCCGGTCACCCCCACTCGCCGGAATGTGCTCGCCGCGGCGGCCGCGACCGGCGCCGGGCTGCTGCTGCCCGGCTGCTCGTCCGCCGGGTCCGGTTCCTCCTCGCCGAAGAAGGGCGGGACGCTGAGCGCGGCCTTCCCCGGCGCGGGGGTGAAGGAGACCATGGACCCGCACGCGCAGCGGCAGTTCGTGGACATCGCCCGGCACAAGGCCGTCTTCGACAAGCTGGTGGAGCTGGACTCGACCCTGCGGCCGGTACCACGGCTGGCGCGCTCCTGGTCCAGCGACGACGAGGCCCGGGTGTGGCGGTTCGAGCTGCGCCCGGCCCGGTTCCACGACGGGCACACTCTCGACGCGGACGACGTGCTCCACAGCCTGTCCCGCATTCTCGCCCCCGACGCCGCCGACCACTTGGCGAAGAACTCCCTGTCCCACCTCGATCTGGCCAACTGCCGGAAGACCGGCAAGCGGGGAGTGGAGATCGCGCTCACCCGGCCCGACGCCGAGCTGCCCAGCCTGCTGGCGATGACGGGCACACCCATCGTCCGTGACGGCTGGGACGACCCGACGAAGCCCGTCGGCACCGGCCCGTTCCGGTTCGCCTCCTTCACGGCCGGACGCAGCTTCACCGGCCGCCGCTTCGACGACCACTGGAACGGCGCCCCGCACCTGGACGAGGTGCGCATCCTCTCGGCCGAGACCGAAGCGCGCGCCGCCGCCGTACGCAGCGGTGAGGTGCACTTCGCGCACGAGATGACGCCCACCTTCGCCCGCACCGTCGCACACGACAGCCGGGTGCGGGTGGTGACGACCAAGCGCAGCGGGGTGCAGGGGTTCGCGCTGAAGACGGACCGGGCGCCGTTCGACGACCCGGACGCGGCGATGGCGGTCAAGCTGCTCGTGGACCGCGAGCGGCTGGTGGAGGTGGTCTCCGCAGGCCGTGCCGAGATCGGCAACGACGTGTACGGCAAGGGCTACACGTACTACCCGGACGGCCTGGAGCAGCGCGAACAGGATGTGGCGGAGGCCCGGCGGCTGCTCAAGCGGACGGGTCTGTTCAACAAGAAGGTCACCTTCTACACGTCCACCGCCGCCGACGGATTCGCGCAGGCGGCCCACCTGTTCACCGAGCAGGCGGGGGAGGCCGGGCTGAAGGTGGAGGTCGTCAACGGTCCGCCGGAGTCGTACTTCACGGACGCGCTGACCAAGGGCACCGTCACCAACCACCGGTGCGGTGCCATGACGATCCCCACCTACATCAGCGAACGGCTGCTCACCGACGCCCCGCAGAACCAGAGTGCCTGGAAGCACGAGGACTTCGACGACGCGTTCACCGCCGCGCGGGCCGTGGTGGACGACGAGCTGCGCACCGCGCGGTACCGGTCGGTGCAGACGTCGCTGCGTGACCGGGGCGGACTGGTGCTGTGGGGGCACCCCGAGTGGCTGAACGCCGTCTCCCGTACCGTCCATGGGGTGGAGGAGGCCCCGCCCAACACCGTGGACTGGGCGCGTTTCGACACGGTGTGGCTGGCCTGATACCCGGTGCTGCGCTATGCCCTGCGACGGTCGGCGTGGACGCTCGTCCAGCTCGCCGCGCTCAGTGTCATCGTCTTCCTGCTGACCGATCTGCTGCCGGGTGACGCCGCGACCGTCGACTTCAACGAGCAGGCCGGCCTCGACCAGGTCGCCAGGCTCCGCGAGCAGATGGGCCTCGACCGGCCGCTCGCCGAGCGGTTCCTCGACTGGGCGCACGGGCTGGTCACCGGCGACCTCGGAACCTCGCTGGTCGGCGGGGGCGCGGTGAGCGAGGTGCTGGCGTCCTCGGTGCCGGTGACGGCCGCGCTGGCCGCCGTCACCCTCGTGCTGCTGGTGCCACTGGCCGTCGCCGTCGGCCTGCTGACCGGGCTGCGCGCCGGCAGCCGCACCGACCGGGCCGTGTCCGCCGTGACGCTGACGCTCACCTCCGTGCCGGACTTCGTCCTCGCGCTGCTGCTGGTAGGTGTCTTCGCACTGCGCCTGCACTGGCTGCCGTCGACGTGGGTGGGCGCGGACGACGGGTGGTGGCAGCGGCCCGAGCTGTTCGTGCTGCCGGTGGTGGTGCTGCTGGCCCGGACCGTGTGCGTACTGTCCCGGCAGATCCGCGCCGGTACGGTCACCGCACTGCAAGCGGGCTACACGGTGCAGGCCCGCCGTCTCGGTGTGCCGCCCGCCCGGCTGGTGCTGCGGCACGTGCTGCCCAACGCGGCCGTGCCAGGGGTACAGGAACTGGCGCGTACCGGCGACCAGTTGCTGGGCGGTGTGCTCGTCGTCGAGGCCGTCTTCGCCGTCCCCGGCACCGCCACCGCGCTGGTCGAGGCCGTGCAGAACCGGGACGTGCCCACCGTCCAGGCACTCACCCTGACCCTGGCCGCCGCGGCCTGCCTGCTCAATCTGGCGGCGGATCTCGCCAGCCACCGGCTGGCTCCCCGTACGGAGGTACTGCGATGAGTACCGGCGGGCGTACCCGGCGTACGGCGGGCGGGGTGCTGCTCCTGGTGCCGCCGGTCACCGCGGCCGTCGTCGGCCCGCTCGTGACGGACGCCGCCGTCCCCTCCGACGGCATGCCCTACGCCGTCGCGGGGGACGGGCATCCCCTCGGGACGGACGCGCTGGGCCGGGACGTGCTGACGCTGGTGCTGCGCGGCGGGGCGAGTGCGCTGGGCGTGGCGTGTGCCGCGGTGGCACTGGCCGTCGCCGTGGGCGCCGTCCTCGGCCTGGCGGCGGCCTCGTCCCGCAGCCGGTGGCTGGACGACATGCTGATGCGGCCCGTGGAACTGCTGCTGCCGCTCCCCTCCCTGCTGGTGATCAGCGTGGTCGGGGTCGGCTGGCGCGGGCATCCGGTCGCGGTCGCGCTGGCGGTGGCCGCCCTCAACGTGCCCGCCGTGGCCCGGCTGCTGCGTGCTGCGGCGCTGGACGCGGCCAGTGGCCCCGTCGCCGAGGCGATGCGTCTCCAGGGCGAGTCGTCGGCGCGCATCCTCTTCGGACACGTCGGACGGGCCGTACTGCCGGTGGCCGCCGCCGACGCGGGCACCCGCGTGGGCGGCGCGGTCTTCACCGTGGCCGCCGCCAACTTCCTCGGCCTCGGCCTCGATCCGACCTCCCCTGACTGGGGTGTGGTGATCGCCGCGAGCCGGGAGACGCTCTTCGTCCAGCCGTGGGCGGTGCTGGCGCCGACGCTGCTGCTCGTGATGTTCGTGGTCGGCGTCAATCTGCTGGCCGACGGTCTGCTGCCGCACTCCGCGAGGAACAGCTCCGCGAGGAACAGAGGGAGGGCGCCCGCGTGGAACCAGTGATCGAGGTCAGCGGTCTGACAGCGCTGGCCGGAACGGCCAGGCCCCTGGACGGCTTCGGCCTCACCGTCCCCGCGGGCGAGGTGACAGCGCTGGTGGGCCCGTCCGGCAGCGGCAAGACCACCGCCGCGCTGGCCCTGCTCGGCGAGACCGCACCAGGGGTGCGGCTGAGCGGCACGGTACGGGTCGCGGGCGTCGAGGTGGTGGGCGTCGAAGGGCCGACGGACGCCGCGCGGAACGTCCGTGGCCGCCTCGTCTCCTACATGCCGCAGCACCCGGCCCACGCCCTCAACCCGGCCCGGCGCGTCGGCCCGGTACTCACCGAACTCGCCCGTCTGCACCAGCCCTACGGCGAGGAGAGAGCCCACGGCCGTTCCGCCGCCACGGACCACGCGGCCGAGGCCCTGCGCACCGCGGGGCTGCCCGGCGACAAGGCGACCCGGCGGCGCTTCCCCCATCAGTTCTCCGGCGGCCAGCGGCAACGGGTGGCCCTCGCCCAGGTGCTGGCCTGCGGCCCCCGCGTCCTGGTCCTCGACGAGCCCAGCACCGGCCTGGACACGGTGGCCCGGCTACGGCTGGCGTCACACCTGACCCGTCTGGCCTCCGCCGGGTACGCCCTCCTCCTGCTCAGCCACGATCACGACCTGGTCCGCGCGGTGGCCGACCGCACGGTGCTGCTGGAGCGCGGCCGGGTGACCGCGGCAGGCCCCACACCGGAGGTACTTCCGGTCCCCGCGGCACCACCCGCTCCCCCGGCACCGGCCACGCCCGCGAGACCGGCCGAGCCCGTGCTGGAGGCGCGGGACCTGACCGCGTGGCTGCGCCCCGGACGCCGGGGCGAGGTCCTGCGCGAGGTGACGGTACGGGTCCCGGAGGGGGGTTGCACCGCCGTCGTCGGCCCCTCCGGCAGCGGCAAGACCGTCCTCGCCCGCTGTCTCGCCGGGCTGCACGAACGCCACCGCGGCCACCTCACGTACCGGGGCGAGCCGCTGCCCGCACTCCGCCACCGCACCACCCGTCAGATCCGGGGCGTGCAGTACGTCTGGCAGGAGGTGCGCAACTCCTTCGACGACCGGCGCACCGTCCTCGAACAGGTCGCCCGCACCGCCGTACGGCTGCGCGGCCTCACCGCGCGAGAGGCCGAGCGGCAGGCCCGGCACCTGTGGGAGCGGCTCGGACTCACGTCGGAGCACACGACGCGGTACGCCGCCGCCCTGTCCGGCGGCGAGCTGCAACGCGCGGCGCTGGCGCGGGCGTTGCTCGCCGAGCCCGACGTGCTGATCTGCGACGAGATCACCACCGCCCTCGACGCCGTCAGCACCGGCCTGGTCACCGCCGAGCTCACCCGTCTCCGCGAGGAGAGCGACACGGCCGTGCTGTGGATCGGTCACGACCTCGCACTCGTGGAGCGGCTCGCCGACGACCTGGTCGTCCTCGACACCGGCCGGGTCGTGGAGACCGGCGACACCGGTGGTGTCCTCGCCTCCCCCGGCGCGGACACCACCCGTCTGCTGCTGCGGTCCCGGCACCTCGGTGCCGCCGCCCCCGCGCCCTCCGGACACGGCAACCAGTGAAGGGAACACCCCCACCCATGACCACCACCCCGGCCTCCACCGACTGGCAGCAGTGGCAGACGAGCTGGGACCGCCAGCAGGAGTGGTACATGCCGGACCGGGAGGAGCGCTTCCGCGTCATGTGCGACGCCGTCGAGGCCGTGGCAGGACGCGCCCCGCTCGTCCTCGACCTGGCGTGTGGCACCGGCAGCATCACAACCCGGGTGCTGCGCGCGCTCCCCGGAGCCCGCGCCGTCTGCGTCGACATCGACCCGGCCCTGCTGACCATCGCCCGCGGCCACTTCTCCGGCGACGACCGCGTCACCTTCGTCGAGGCCGACCTCACCGGCCCCGACTGGACCGGACGGCTCCCCCACACGCCCTTCGACGCCGTCGTGACCGCCACCGCCCTGCACTGGCTGGACACCGAACCGCTCCGCCGCCTCTACGGCACCCTGGCCGGAGTGCTGCGCGAGGGCGGCGTGTTCCTCAACGCCGACCACATGCACGACGGGTCCGCGCCCCGCCTGAACGCCGCCATGAAGGCCCTGCTCACCGAACGCCAGGAGCGGCGACGGAGCGAGGGCGCCCTCGACTGGGCCGACTGGTGGAAGCTGGTCGCCGACGATCCGGCCCTCGCCGAACCGGCGGCCCGCCGCTTCGCCCTGCTGGGCGATCCGCGCGAACCCCGGCCCGCGGGCGCGAAGCCCGACCGTCCCACCGCCGTCCAGTGGCACCTCGACACTCTGCGCGAGCAGGGCTTCACCGAGGCACGGCAGATCTGGTGCTCGGCGAGCGACGCGCTGGTGGCCGCACTGCGCTGAGCCGCGGTTCCGGGGAAGACGCCGGCTGACGGACGTCCTGTGCTGACGGGCGTCCCGTGAGGAACGCGGCCGAGCAACCCGGCGCCAGAGGGTGTCTTCACAGCCCCTGGAAGGCCGGGCGACGGCCCTGACGACATGATTTTGGGCCCGGGCGCCATGCTCTGCACGGCGCCCGGGGCCCTCCCCCGTGTGTCCCGCTGCGGCCTCCGACGGCCGGGTACCGGCCGCTCCCCCGAAGTGGCCCGGCCAGATGGCCGGCCCGCGAGCCTTGAAGGGATCACTGGTAGGGACAGTAACGAGAGTGCCGTCCGGCCGTATTGGAAAAATGTGACCTGCCGGAGCGCCCCGTTCAGCGGGCCAGCGCGCCCTCCGCCCAGCGGGCCGCCGCCACCTGGCCTGGGGTGGTCTCGGCGAGTGCGCGGAACTCGCGGTTGAGGTGCGCCTGGTCGTAGAACCCGCAGGCAGCAGCGACCGCGGTGGGGTGCGTGTCCTGGGCGGTGAGCAGTCCCACCGCGCGGTGGAAGCGCAGCACCCGTGCGGCGGCCTTCGGCGCGAGGCCGATCTGCTGGGTGAACCGCCGCACCAGATAGCTCTGGCTCCAGCCGACCTCGGCGGCGATCCGGGAGACGGGCACCGTCCCGCCCGCGCCGACGAGCAGCCGCCAGGCGTGACGCACCTCGGGCGCGGGGTCGGGGCCCTGCTCCAGGCGGGCCAGCAGGGCACGGTCCAGCAGGTCGAACCGGGTGGTCCAGTCCTCGGTTTCGGCCAGCCGCTCCACCAGCAGGCGGGAGCCGGGGCCGAGTACATCGTCGAGTTCGACCACGCGGTTGGTCAACTCGCTCATGGGCAAGGCGAAGAGCCGGTACGCGCCGATCGGCGTCAGCTCCAGGCGGATCGCCTCCTGGCCGCCGGGGTGGGACAGCACCCGTGGCCCGTCCTCCAGCCCCGCGATCAGCGAGCCGACAGCGCCGCCGCTCCTGCTCTCCTCGTGCAGCCTGCGCACATGCGCGAAGGGCTCCCGCAGGTTGATCACCACCACGGCCCGCCCGGTGGGGACGAGCCGTACCTGGTACGGGAGGGGGCGGTCCGCCTCCCAGTAGCCGACGTAGCTGTGCAGGTACGGGCGCAGCCAGGGCGGCCAGGGCCGCGTCACCCGCCACCTGCCGCCGACCCAGGTGATCCGCAGTCCTCCGATTCCGGCACCCGACACGGATCTCTCCTCCGCTGGCGACAGGGCCCGGCGGTGTGAACGCCGGGCTTGGTGATGCTCGTTGGATCAGCCTTCACCAGCGTAACGTCCCCGCGAGCCGCCGCAGTTCACCCGCCCGGCCCGTGATCCATACAGCTAGTCTCCGGATCCATACGGCTGGTCTCCGGCGGACGCCCAGAAGGACGCGGGCAACGCCTCCGCCTCGACGGCGGCCTGCCGCAGTTCCGCGGCCATCGGCTCCAGCGCGGTGTGGACCGGGTCTCCGTCCGCCGCCAGGTGCTCGATGACGGCGGCGTTGGTACGGGCCCGCGCGGGCACCACACCGGCGAACGCCGTGCGGTCGCCGTCGTAGCCGTACGCGTCGAGCAGCAGGTGCAGTCGTCGGCGGCGGTCCTCGAACGCGGTGAACCCCGTCCGCTCGGCCCATCGACGAGCGTGCAACGGCACCCAGGTCAGTGCGACGAACGCCGGCTCGAATTCGCGCGACGAAGGCCCGGCCGTGTCCCCGTCGAAGAACCCGGCCGGCTCGCCCTCGTGCCACACCGCGTTCCACGGGGCGGCGTCGTGGTGCCCGATGATCAGGCCCGGCTGCCATGTCTGTCCGGCGAGCCATCGCGCTCCGGGTGGCGGTACGAAGGATTCCGTCGCGTCGTGCAGCCGACGGACCCACCTGCCCACGCTCGTCAGCGCGGCGTCCGAGTACACCCACGCGGGCCAGGGAAGGTCCTCGCCCGCGGTCTCGCCCGCGGTCTCGCCCGCGAGACGCGACAGGATCTCGCGCCCTTGCTCGTCCGTCCCCAGGACCCGGGGCGCGCCGCGGAATCCCACGGCCTCCAGATGACGCGGCACCGCGTGCACGGCGGGCGTCCACGGCTGTACGGGGCGGTGGACGGCGTCGCCGATGCGCACCGCGCCCACGGTACGGCCGCCGGGCAGCCGCTGCTCCTCCATGACACGGTTGTACCGCTCGTCGGGCCGCCGCGCCTGCACACGTTCCGGCCGCTGTGCGGACGTGCGAACGTGCGGATGCGCGAACGTGCGGACGTTCTCAGCTCGTCAGCTCATCAGCTCGGGTGCGAAGTAGTCGCGCAGCCGGGCGATCTTCCCGTCCCGCATGCGGAAGATCTGCACCAACGCGACCGCCACGTCCTCCTCGGTCCTCCCGTCTCCGTCGAAGACCGTGTCGATCTCGGCGATGAACATGTCGGGATCCGAGGTGGCGTGCAGCACATATCCGGACTTGTCAAGGTTCGGCGCGCGGTCGTCCCCGGCCTGTCGCGCGTAGTACGCCGCCATCGCGCGACGGATCTCCTCGCGGCCCACCAGTCTCCTGGGGAAGGCGGCGCCGACGGGCATGAGCGGCGCCTCGAAGACACCGTCCTCGGTGAACTGCTCAGCGAGGGCATCGGCGTTCCGGGAGATCGTCCCGGCGTAGAGGTAGCTCTCGAAGATCTCCCGCGGTGTTCGCGACATGACGGCCTCCCAGGGGTCGGACGCGGAAGGCCACCACACCACAGCGCGGCTCGCGGGAGGGCGGTTTCCGCGGACGACCGCGGTGCTCCGCCCGGTCCGCGAGGCCCTGACGGGCACTGATACACGTGTCCGGTCGTTCAGGTGTCGAGTGTGTATTCGATATGCCGGTGAACCGCGGCCTACAGAAGGAGGACACGTTGTCGTATCCGGAAGACCCCTATCCGCCCGCACAGGGCCGGAGCCGTAAGGGCAGACGGTGGGCGTTCGGCGTCCTCGCCCTCGTCGTGCTCGTGGCGGGCGGCGGCTACGCGGGGTATCGCTTTCTCGCCGGCGGGGGCACCGATCCCCGCGTCACCGAGGCAACGGACCGCCTGGAGCCGTTCCTGCAAGCCTGGGAGAAGGGGCAGGCGAAGGAGGCGAGCACCTACACCGACAGCCCGGACGCCGCCGAGTCGCTTCTGACGTCGGTGACAACCAACCTCGACCCGTCCCGGACGAAGATCACCACCGGGGAAGGCGAGCTGCGGGGCGAGGACGAGGTGCGGGTGCCCTTCAAGGTGACGATGCGCATACCGGGCGTCGGCACGTACGCCTGGGACTCCCAGGCACGGCTGCGCGAGCGGTCCGGGAAGTGGACGGTGCTGTTCTCGACGCCGACGGTCCATCCGAAGCTGCGGTCGGGCCAGACACTCGCGCTCAGCAGCCAGGGCAACAGAGGGAAGATCCTCGACCGCGACGGCGGCGAACTGGAGGCCGCCTCGCTCACCGGCACGGTCGACCCGGAGAGCGGCAAGGGCGTCTCCGGACTCCAGTCCCGCTACGACGAACGGCTCGCCGGGGGCGACGGTCCGCGGAAGGCGGTGGTGGCCGCCGACCGGCAGAGCGGGGAAGCCATGCGGACGCTCTCCGGCCCGAAGGGCAGCAAGGGGGACAAAGGCAACAAGGGCGGCAAGGACAGCGAGAGCGGCAAGGGCCGGTCGGTGCGCACGACGATCGATCCGAAGGTGCAGCGCGCCGCGGCCGACGCCCTGTCCGGGGTCGAGAAGACGGCGGCGATCGTCGCCGTCGATCCCAGTAACGGGCACATACTGGCCGCCGCCAACAAGCCCGGAGGCATGAACCGGGCGCTGGCCGGCCGCTATCCGCCCGGCTCCACGTTCAAGGTTGTCACCACCGCCGCCCTGCTGGAACAGGGCCTGCGGCCCGACGATCCCGCGCCCTGCCCGAAGTACACCAGCGTCGACGGCCAGCGCTTCGAGAACCAGGACGAGTTCGCGCTGGCGGAGGGCTCGACGTTCCGGGAGGTGTTCGCGCGGTCCTGCAACACCTACTTCGTCGGCGCCCGCGGCAAGCTCGCCGACTCCGCGCTGCGCGACACCGCCCGCGCGTTCGGCATCGGCGGCGAGTGGGACGTGGGCGCCACCACCTACGACGGCGAGGTCCCCGTCAACACGAGCGACAACGACAAGGCCGCCGCCGTCATCGGCCAGGCACGGGTGCAGGCATCCCCGCTGGTGATGGCCTCCCTCGCGGCCACCGTCAAGAAGGGCACGTTCGCCCAGCCGGTGCTGGTGCCGGACGGGGTGCGCGAGAAGTACCGGGCGCCCGAGAACCTCAGCCCCGAAGTGGTCGCCGACCTCCGCTCGTTGATGCGCTCGACGGTGACGTCGGGTTCGGGCCACGCCCTCAAGGGCCTGCCGGGAGAGCCGCACGCCAAGACCGGCACGGCCGAGTTCGGCACCGACGACCCGCCCCGTACCCACGCCTGGATGATCGGCTACCAGGGCGGGGACGACCTGGCCTGGGCCGTGCTCCTGGAGGACGGCGGATCCGGCGGCTCGGACGCCGGGCCCGTGGCGGCCCGGTTCCTCAAGAACCTCGGCTCCTGAAGAACCCCGGCTTCTGAAGCCACCACTAAGATCCCGCCAAGATCCCGTCGGGCCCCGGCCGAGCCCGGACCCGGCCGTACGACGCGCCCAATCCGCCCGGAACGGCACCTGACGAGGAAAGAAACACAACAAGGAACAGGAACGAGAACGACCGTGAGTCTCAGCACCACCGCACAGACCCGTCCCTCCCGCCGCAGGCTCCTGGCCCTCGGCGCGGGAACGGCCCTGGCCACCCTGGTACCCGCCGCGCACACCACGGCGTCCGCCGCCGCGCCGGGCGGGACGCTCTCCGGCCAACTGCACGCCCTGGAGGAGGAGTACGCCGCCAGGCTGGGCGTCTTCGCCCTCGACACCGCCTCGGGCGCGACGGTGTCCTACCGCGCCGGCGAACTCTTCCCGATGTGCTCCGTGTTCAAGGCCCTCACCGCCGCGGCCGTCCTGCGGGACGTGGACCAGCACGGCGAGTTCCTCGCCCGGCGCATCCACTACACCGAGAAGTTCGTCAAGGACTCGGGCTACATACCGGTCACCGGGAAGCCGGAGAACATCGCCCACGGCATGACCGGCGCCGAGCTGTGCGCGGCGGCCGTCAGCGAGAGCGACAACGGCGCCGCGAACCTGCTGCTGCGCGAGCTGGGCGGCCCCACCGCCATCACCCGCTTCTGCCGCTCCCTCGGGGACGACACGACCCGCCTCGACCGCTGGGAGCCGGACCTGAACAGCGCCGAGCCCTGGCGGACCGAGGACACCACCAGCCCGGAGGCCGTCGGCAGGACCTTCGGCCGTCTCCTTGTCGGCCGCGCGCTCGCGCCCCAGGACCGGGAGCGGCTGCGGGACTGGCTGATCGCGAACACCACCAACACCGAGCGCTTCCGCGCGGGGCTGCCCGACGACTGGATCCTGGCGGACAAGACGGGCGGCGGCGCACAGTACGGCGTGGCCAACGACGTGGGCGTCGTCCAGCCGCCCGGGCGTGCCCCGCTGGTGCTCTCGATCCTCTCGACGAAGTACGACCCGCAGGGCCCGACGGACAACCCGCTGGTGGCCAGGGCCGCCGCCCTCGTGGCCACCGAACTCACCTAAGGCGCCCGGCGCCCGCACCGCCCCGGCACCCCGGCGCCTGGCGGCCGGGGCGGTGCGGGGCGAGGCGGTGCGGCCACCACCGGTCCGTCGCCCACCGTCACCGGATGAGGCCGAGTTCCGTGGCGGTGGCGACGGCGGCGGTGCGGGAGGCGACGCCGAGCTTGGCGTAGACGCGGACGAGATGGGACTTGACGGTGCCCTCCGTGAGGTGGAGCCGGGCGCCGACGGCCTGGTTGGACAGGCCCTCGGCGACGAGCGTGAGCACCTCGCTCTCGCGCCGGGTGAGGGCGGTGCCGGGGTCACGCAGCCGGTGCATCAGCCGGTCGGCGACGGCCGGTGCCAGCGTGGTGCGGCCTGCGGCGGCACTGCGCACGGCCGCGGCAAGGTCCTCGGGCGGCGCGTCCTTGAGGAGGTAGCCGGTGGCACCGGCTTCGATGGCGGGGAGGGTGTCGGCGTCGGTGTCGTAGGTGGTGACGATCAGCACGCGGGGTGCGCCGGGGCGGGCAGTGATGGCCGCGGTGGCCTCGGCGCCGTTCATTCCGCCGCCGAACTGGAGGTCCATGAGGACGACGTCGATACCGCCCCGCGCCGCGCGGACGACGGCCTCCTCGGCGGTGGCGGCCTCGGCCACCACGTCGATGCCCTCCTCGGTCTCCAGCACGGCGCGCAGCCCCGCCCGTACGACGGGGTGGTCGTCCGCGAGCAGCAGGCGGATCGGGGCGGGGGTTTCGGTCATGGGCGGGCCTCGGTCATCGGGTCGGCGGCGGGCGTGTGCAGGGGCAGCCGGACGGCCAGCGCGGTGCCGTGCCTGTGCGCCGACTCGACGGTGAGGGTGCCGCCGAGGGTGTGGGCGCGGTCGCGCATGGCGGCCAGCCCGAACCCGCCGTCCCCGGCGCCGGGCAGGCGGCGGGGGTCGAAGCCGTGTCCGTCGTCGGCGATGTCCATGACGACGTGGTCGCCGAGGTAGCTGAGGGCGACCTCCGCTGTGGTGGCCCCGGCGTGCTGGACGGTGTTGGCGAGGGCCGACTGGGCGATGCGCAGCAGCGCGACCTCGTGCGCGGTCGGCAGCGGTACGGGGTCGCCGGTGAGGCGGAAGCGGGCGGTGAGCCGGTGGTCGGCACCGGTGCTCGCGCACAGCCGTTCCAGCGCGTCGACGAGGGTGGTGTCCTCCAGCGCGGGCGGGGCGAGCGCCGCGACGAAGCGGCGTGCCTCGGCGAGGTTGTCGACGGCGGCCCGTCGCGCCTGGCCGATGTGGCGTCCCGCGCTCTCCGGCGCGTGGGGCAGTGCGCGTTCGGCGGCGCGCAGCAGGAGCTGGATGCTGGACAGGCCCTGGGCGAGGGTGTCGTGGATCTCGCGGGCCAGGCGCTGCCTCTCGGCCAGCACTCCGGCCGTGTGCTGGGCCCTGGCCAGGTCGGCGCGGGTGGCGGTGAGCTGCTCGATCAGGCGCCTGCGCTCCTCGCTCTCCCGGTACAGGGCCTGGTACCCCCACACCACGGCCACCGCCACGGCGGCGCCGAGCGCGGGGCCGATCACCATCGCCGCGCCGAAGGTGCCCCGGTGGGCGGCGAACCCCGCGATCGCCAGCGCCGCGGTGGCCGCCACGGCGGCCGGTGCGGCGCGGCGGGGCAGCAGATGGAGCTGGAGGAAGTAGAGGGGGAAGGCCACCCACACCCCGTCGGCGGTCAGTGCCAGCAGCACCAGCCACACGGCGCCCACGGCCGCCAGCCACAGCGCGGCGGCCCGCCGCGAGCGGCGCACGCCGGGCAGCACGGGGCCGACCGCGTAGACCAGGCCGCATCCGACGGCCGCGGCGACGACCCGTCCGGCGTGCGCGCCGCCCTCGGCGCCGCCCTCGGCGCCGCCCTCGGCGACGGCCCGTCCCGCGGCCAGCACGAGCAGGCCGATGACCAGCAGGTGCAGGCACCAGGTCAGGGCACGTGTGGTGGGGGTCAGTGGTGTGCCGGGAGCCGGGGCGGGGGCGGTGGTGTTCACAGTCCCTCCACCCTAGGGAAAGGTCCCCGGCACGGCCTCCATCGAAAGTTGCAACCGGCGGGCCCCCTTTCGACGCGCCAAGTGCGGCCCTGCGCCAGATGCCCGCGCGGGCACCGGCGGCGACGGTGGAGAGGTACCACTTCCACCCGTGAAATGGCAGGTCGAAGCCGTGTTCGTCGCCTGGAGAGACGTGAGGTTCGCCAAGGGGCGCTTCGCCCTGATGGGAACCGTCGTCGTACTGATCACCCTGTTGGTCGGGCTGCTGTCCGGACTGACCGCCGGGCTGGGGCAGCAGAACGTCTCCGCGATCACGGGGCTGCCCGCGAGCCGGATCGCTTTCGGCGCGCCGGGCGAGGGCGGAGGCGGGGGCGGCGACGGGGGCGAGGAGCTTTCGTACGCGAACTCGGCCGTCACCGAGAAGCAGTGGCGGCAGTGGGCGGAGGCCCCCGGCGTGAGCGGCGCCGAGCCGCTGGGCATCACCACCACGAGGGCCACCGCCGGAAAGAGGAGCGCCGGGGTTTCCGTCTTCGGCGTCCGGCCCGGCTCCGCGCTCGCCCCCTGCCCCGGCGGCGACACGATCGACGACCGCTCCGCGGTACTGTCCGCCACCGCCGCTGACGACCTCGGCGTCGAGAAGGGCGACACCCTCACGCTCGCCGGGCGCAAGGTGACCGTCACGGCCGTGAGCGGGGACGCCTCCTTCAGCCACACCCCGGTCGTGTGGACCAGCCTCGGCACCTGGCGGAGCACCGCGCCCCCCACTCACCAGGCCACCCGTGAGGCCACCCGTCAAGCCGACGGTGAGGACGGGGCGACCGCCACCGTCATCGCCCTGAACCCCTCCCCCGGCACCGACATCGCGGCCGCCGACCGCGCGGCGGGCACCATGACGGTCTCCAAGGAGGACTCGCTGTCCGCGATCGGCTCCTACACCTCCGAGAACGGTTCCCTCCAGCTCATGCGCGGATTCCTGTTCGCGATCTCGGCGCTGGTCGTCGGCGCGTTCTTCACCGTGTGGACCGTGCAGCGCAGCGGCGACATCGCCGTCCTCAAGGCGCTGGGCGCCTCGACCGCCGACCTGCTCAAGGACGCGCTCGGCCAGGCCGTCGTCCTGCTGGCCGTGGGCACCCTGCTCGGCACGGGCGTCGCCGCCGGGCTCGGCGCGCTGCTCGCCGGTGGCACGGTGCCGTTCCTCCTGACCCCCGCCACCGTTCTCGTCCCGGCGGCCGTGATGGTCGCCCTCGGCGCGCTCGGGGCCGCTCTGTCCGTCCGCCGCGTCACCTCCGTCGACCCGCTGACCGCGTTGGGGAGCGCCCGATGAGCCTGCGCCTGAGCGACATCACCCTCACCTACCCCGACGGCGACTCCCGCCTGACCGCGCTCGACCACGTCTCCCTCCACGTTCCCGAGGGCAGCCTGACCGCCGTCGTCGGGCCCTCGGGGTCGGGCAAGTCCAGCCTCCTCGCGGTCGCCGCCACCCTCATCACCCCGGACGCCGGTACCGTCACCGTCGACGGCACACCCACCACCGGCATGACGCGCGCCGAACTCACCGGCCTGCGCCGCCGCACGATCGGCATCGTCTTCCAGCAGCCCAACCTGCTGCCCTCCCTCACCGCCGTCGAACAGCTCCAGGTCATGGCGCGGATCGACGGGCGGAAGCCGCGCGGCGCGCGCGAGCGGGCCATGGAGCTGCTGGACACCGTGGGCCTGGCGGATCAGGCGGGACGGCGCCCCCACCAGCTCTCCGGCGGCCAGCGCCAGCGGGTCAACATCGCCCGCGCGCTGATGAACGACCCCACCGTGCTCCTCGTCGACGAACCGACCAGCGCCCTCGACCACGAGCGCGGGGCCGCCGTCGTCGGCCTGATCGCCCGGCTCACGCACGCGCGTGCCGTCGCGACCGTCCTGGTCACCCACGACCGCGCCCACCTCGCCTCGGCCGACCGGATCGCGGAGGTCCACGACGGACGTCTCCGCCACACCGCCACGGTGCGGTGACCCGCCACCGCGCGCCCGTCCGTTACCTCCGGGAGGTGGCGGGGCCGGGGCCCGACTGTGTGCTGCTCGCGGGCCGCTACAACCTCCTCGACCGGTCCGGGCTCGACGAACTGCTGCCGCTCTGCGCGGCACGGGGCGTCGCCGTCATGGCCGCCGGTGTCCACCAGTCCGGGCCGCTCGCCGACCCCCGCCCCGGCGCACCGCACGGCCACACCACCGTGCCGGAGGCACCGGCCCGGCGGGTCGCCGCGTGGAACGGGCTCTGCCGGGACTTCGGGGTGCCGCCGAAGGCGGCGGCCGTCCGGTTCCCCTTCGGCCACCCCTCGGTGGCCTGCGTCGTGGTCGGCGCCCGGACGCCCGACGAGGCCGAGGACACCGTCCGCATGCTCGCCCGCCCCGTACCGGGCGCGTTCTGGTCCGCCGCGCGGAAGGCGGGGCTGCTGCCCGCTGAAGTGCCCCTTCCCCCGGGGTGACCGGGGTCCGCTGTGGACGGCTCCGCAGTGGGCGGCTGCCGTGAGGGGGCGAGGGGCGGGGCCGCGGGTCAGACCGTGCCGGTCCCGGCGGCGATCTCCCGCAGCAGGTCCATCACCGCACGGGCGCGGGCCGTGTGGGTCATGCCTCCCACGGAGGCGATCTTGACTTCGAGCGGGGGCCCGCCGTCCCGCAGCTCCAGCTCCGCGACCTCGCCGCCGCCGTAGGTCTGGCCCGTCGCGGGACGCTGGTTGAGCACGGAGTACCCGAGCCCGCGTGCCACCAGTGAGCGCACGGTCTCATAGCTCTGGGTGCGGTAGCGGACGTCGGGCGCGGTTCCGGTGGCGGCCACCAGCGAGTGGAAGTAGTCCCGGCTGTGGGGCAGGTCCAGCAGGACGAGCGGTTCCGCGGACAGTTCGCTCAGCTCCACGCTGCCCCGCGCGGCCAGCGGGTGACCGGCCGCGACGATGACGTAGGCGGGGGCGATGGCGAGCGTCTCGGTGTGCAGGTTCTGCTCGGCCGTCAGCCCGAGGCCGTAGGTGAGGGCGAAGTCGACGCGTCCCGCTGTCAGCGCCTGGACGAGCTGGTCCGTCTCCGCCTCGACCACGCCGATCTCGACGTCAGGAAAGCGCGCGGTGCACTCGCTGAACAGGGGCGGCAGATAGTAGGGGGCCAGGGTCACGAAGCAGCCGACGGTCACAGGCCCCGAGAGGGTCCCACCGTCCCCTCGCGCCTCCTGCTCGACCTCGCGGGCGCGGGCCAGCAGGTCCCTGGCCTGCTGCCGCAGCCGCTCCCCCGCAGGAGTCAGGGTCAGTCCCCGGCCCCTGCGGCGGATGAACAACTGCACCTGGAGGTCCCGCTCCAGGCTGTGCACGGCGGCGGACACGGCCGACTGCGCGATGTGGAGTTCCAGCGACGCCTCCGTCATCGAGCCGCGCTCGGCCGCGGCCAGGAAGTAGCGGAGCTGTACGAGGGTGAAACCCGACGGTGACGTCATACGAGACCTTCGTGCCAGATGAACCGTGTCCGCGCCCGACCCTATGCGGAGGAGGGTGAGGAGGATGGTGTGTCGGGCACGTCCTCGGGGCGCAGCAGTGCGGAACCGGCGGTCTCCTTCAGGGACAGGGCCGCGACGAGGCCGACCACGGCGAACACCATCAGATACGGTCCTGGCACCAGTGTGCTGCCCGTCGCGGAGATGAGCACGGTCATCAGGTAGGGCACGGTGCCCGCGAACAGCGCGGCGGTGATGTTGTAGGCGACGGACAGTCCGCTCTGCCGGGTGCGGGTGGGGAAGACCTCGGCCGACCACACCGCGTAGGTGCCGAGGATCGCCGCCAGGATCACGCCCAGCAGCAGACCGGCGACCCACGTTCCGGCGAGCCCCGTCCGCATCAGCAGGAACGCCGGGGTGGAGACGAGCAGCAGGGCCACCGTCGCCCCGATGAACACGGGCTTGCGGCCCACACGGTCGGAGAGGGTGCCGAACAGCGGCACGAGCACCAGGCCCAGCAGGGAGATGACGGTGGACAGCAGGGCCGCGCTGTCGGCCGAGTGGCCCAGGTGGTCGGTCTCGTAGGTGACGAGGTAGGTGAGTACCGCGTAGAAGGGGACGTGCATGGCCGCCATCAGGCCGGCGGCCTGGAGCAACTGCCGCTTGTGAGAGCGGAGCAGTTCGCGGGCCGGGCTGTGCGGGACGGTGCCGCCTGCTTCGAGCGCCCGGTACTCCGGGGTGTCCTCGATCTTGTTGCGGATGATGAAGCCGATGACGCCGAGCGGCCCGGCGATGAGGAAGGGGACGCGCCAGCCCCAGGAGGTGAGCTGCTGCTCGTCGAGCCCCGTGGACAGCAGCAGGAAGACGAACGAGCCCGCGAGGAAGCCGACCAGGGAGCCGACCTCCAGCCAGCTCACGCCGAATCCGCGACGGCGCCGGGGCGCGCTCTCGGCGAGGAAGCTGGCCGCGCTGCCGAACTCGCCGCCGGCGGCGAAGCCCTGGATCAGGCGCAGGACCACGAGGAGTACGGGCGCCGCGATCCCTATCGACGCGTAGCCGGGGAGCAGGCCGATGGCCAGGGTCGCTCCGGACATCGTGAAGATGACCAGGGACAGGGTGCGTTTGCGGCCGATTCTGTCGCCGAGCGGTCCGAAGACGAGGGCGCCGATGGGCCGGATGCCGAACGAGACGGCGAACACGCCGAACACGGCGAGCAGCCCGCTCGTGCTGTCCTCGGCCGGGAAGAAGACGGTCGCGACGGTACCGGCGAGATAGGCGTAGGCGGCCCAGTCGAACCAGTGGACGAACACGCCGATGGCGCCCGCTGCGACGTTCCTGCGCAGGGCGACCGCGTCGACGGCCGCCTCGGTCTCAGGCTCGGTCCCGGCCTCGGGCTCGGCCTCGGCCGTCGTCGTGGCGCCGCTCTTACGGGTGGGCATACGCGCCTCCTTGTGGGGATGGGTGGAGTGGCCGGAGCTGTGCGGGTGCCGTCGGCCGCCGTGTCCTCAGTGCGCGCGCCGACCGGCCGACGCGCCGGGGCCCACGTCGCCGCCCGGGTCCGTACCGCTCCGGTCCACGCCGGTCCAGGCCAGCGCGGTCGCCCCGTCGAGCAGGGCACGCTGGGCCGTCCCGCCCACGCAGTACGCGGCGAACTCGTGCTGGTGGTTGGTGGCGGGCAGGGAGCCGATGCCGATGTAGGGGTGGATGGCCGGCACCACCTGCGAGACGTTGCCCATGTCGGTGGAGGCGCGGTTCATCCGCGCCGCCTGGCCGGGCGGCGCGAACTCGCGTCCCAGGGCGAGGGCGTTCGCCCGGTAGTGCCCGAGCGCGGTCTCGTCCGTGCGGAACTCCGCGTACGGCTTGCTCTCCGGCTCGATCACCAGGTCGCAGCCGGTGGCGAGGGCCCCCGCCTCGAAGGCCCGCATGACGCGCGGCTCCAGTTCGGCCAGTTCGGCGAGCGTCTCGGCCCTGACGTACCAGCGTCCCGACGACCATTCGGGGATGGCGTTCGGCGCGTCCCCCGCGTGGGTCACCACGCCGTGCACCCTCGCCGAGGACGGCAGTTGCTGGCGCAGCAGCCCGATGGCGACCTGGGCCACGGTGAAGGCGTCGGCGGCGTTGACCCCGGCCTCGGGGTAGGCGGCGGCGTGCGCGGACCGCCCGGTGTAGGAGACCTTGGAGTGGCTGACCGCGAACGGGCGGGCCTCCGCGACGTCGACAGGCGCCGGGTGCACCATCATCGCGAGGTCTGCCCCCGCGAAGGCACCGCGCTCCAGCATCTCGATCTTGCCGCCGCCGCCCTCCTCGGCCGGGGTGCCGTAGACCTCCACGGTGAGCCCGGCGTCGTCGGCGACGGCGGCCAGGCCGAGCGCGGCGCCGACCGCGCTCGCCGCGATGAGGTTGTGCCCGCACGCGTGGCCCAGCCCCGGCAGCGCGTCGTACTCGGCGCACAGCGCGATCCGGACGGGCCCGCTGCCGAACCGGGCGAGGAACGCGGTGTCCAGGCCCAGGTAGGACGAGGTGACGTCGAATCCGGCGCGGTCCAGCAGTTCCGGTACGCGCGCCGCGGCCCGGTGCTCCTCCCAGGCGGTCTCCGGGTCGGCGTGCAGCCCCTCGGAGAGGCCGGTCAGCTCCCCTGCCCGGCGGGCGATCGCCTGCCGTGCCGCCTCCTTCAGCGCGCTCATCACAGGTCTCCCGGGACGCCGTACGAAGGGGAGGACGCGGGGTCGAGCCCGCGGCGCACATAGTCGTCGCGCTGCGGCAGCCACACGTCGAGGAGTTCGCCGAGCCGGTCCAGGGGGTCATCGGCCCAGTCCACCCGCAGGTCGGTCACCCGCCAGCCCACGTCCGCGACGACCGCCAGCCCCGCCGAGTACACCGGGCCCTCCTCGCCGCCCGCCGCGACGGCGGCCTTCATCGCGGTCACCAGCCGCTCTTCCAGCTCCCCCGTGGCGGCGGCGTAGGCGTCGAGGAGGACGCCGGGTATGTGCTCGCCGGAGAGCATGTTGCCCGCCGCCACGGCGCCGTCCGCCGTGGCGGAGGCGTGCGTGCCCAGCGTCCGCGGGCCGCTGTGGGCGTGGCCTGGCCCGGTCCGGCCCAGCACGGTGAGCTGGCGGTAGGCGATGGTCTTCGCGTTCCGCTCCGCGCCGGT
Source organism: Streptomyces sp. NPDC054796 (assembly GCF_053611545.1). Lineage (NCBI taxonomy): Bacteria > Bacillati > Actinomycetota > Actinomycetes > Kitasatosporales > Streptomycetaceae > Streptomyces > Streptomyces sp. NPDC054796. The sequence goes on from NZ_JBSHAO010000002.1 coordinate 55,470, forward strand.
GACGTCCGCGAGGGCGCGCCGCGCGTCGCCGTGCTCCGCCAGCCCGTCGAGCAGGTCGGTGCCGAGCGTGGGGTCGGTGATGTTCTGCGACGTGGCCGCACCGGTTCCGGGCCGCAGATGGACGACCCGCGCCGCGACCGCCGGGCTCGACGAGCTGGCCGCGATGCCGAACCGTTCGCCGTCCCGTACCACCAGGGAGAACGTCATGCCCGGCCCTCCTTGGGGAGCACGGCCACGGCGTCGATCTCGCACAGCCACTCCGGGCGTGCCAGGGCCGACACCACAAGACCGGTGGAGATCGGGTGGACGCCCTTGGTCCAGCGGCCCACGGTGCGGTAGACCGCCTCCCGGTAGCGGGGGTCGACAAGATAGATGGTCAGCTTGACCAGGTGCTCCATCCGGCTGCCCGCCTCTTCGAGCAGCATGCTGATGTTCGCCATGGCCCGCTCGGCCTGCGCCTCTGCGTCACCGATGCCGACGGACTCGCTGGTGTCGAGGTCCTGGCCGATCTGGCCCCGCACATACACCGTGCCGCCCGCGACGACGGCCTGGCACAGGTCGTTGTCGAGGTTCTGCTCGGGATAGGTGTCGCGGGTGTTGAACGGACGGATCCGGGTGTGCCCGCCCGCGACGATCGGTGCCCTCGCCGGACGGCCTTCGTTGGTGGAGGTCATCATCCGCTCCTTTCCTCAGTTCTCCGACGACGCCCGCGCGGCGCCGGACAGGTCGGGGGTGCTGCCCGGACCGGTGGTCCCGGGCAGGCCCGTGGTGCCGTACGCGAGGTAGCCGCGCCGGGTCGCGATGTGGTCGGCGACGTACCTGGCGTCGTGCCAGACACCCCAGATGAAGCTCGACCCTCGGCGCGACAGCCAGGGCAGGCCGAGGAAGTAGACGCCGGGCTCGCGGGAGACTCCCCGCCGCTGGTCGGGGCGGCCGTTCTCGTCGAACGCGTCGACGTCGAGCCAGCCGTAGTCGGCGGCGAAGCCCGTCGCCCAGACGATCGAGGTGACCCCTGCCCCGGCCAGGTCCAGCTCCAGCCGGGGCTCGGTCACACACTCCGGGTCCGGGCCGAGGACGTGGGCCTCCGGCTCCTCGGGGAGGTCGAGACCGTTGCGCTCGACGTACGCGTCGGCGGCGCGGAGGAGGTCGAGGTACTTGGTGTCGCCGAGCGCGATGTTCGCCGCGAGGTCGGGTGCGAAGCGCAGGACGCCGTCGTCGCAGGACGCGGTCATGCCGACGAGTTCGATGCCGTCGGCGGCCAGGGCGCGGAAGTCCACGGTGTGGCCGCCGCGGGCGCCGCTGACCGCGATGGTGACATGTGCGGCGCCCTGGGGCGGCGTCTCCGCGTCCCAGAGCCCGAGCACCCCGAGCCACCAGCAGAAGTCACGTCCGCGGTAGGTGCGCGGAGGCCGGTCGTGCGGGCCGACGGAGAGGAGGACCCGACGCCCTGAACGGCGCAGCTCGTCGGCGATCTGAACACCGGACGAACCGGCTCCGACCACCAGGACCGCGCCCTCGGGCAGTTGCTCCGGGTTGCGGTACCCGCTGGAGTGCAGCTGCACGGGGACGGCGCCGTCCGGGACGAGCGGCGGGATCACGGGCCGCTGGAAAGGCCCGGTCGCGGCCACCACGAACCGCGCGTCGAGGGAGCCCTCCGACGTCTCGACCCGGAAGCCGGGCCGTCCGGTGTGCCTGCGCACCGAGGCCACCTCGACACCGCACCGGACAGGGGCGCCGATCTTCTCGGCGTAGGCGACGAAGTAGTCCGCGACCTGTTCCTTCGAGGCGAAGGCGTCGGGTGCGACGTCCTGGAACTCCAGCCCCGGGAACCGGTCGTGCCACGCGGGACCGTTCGCGACCAGGGAGTCCCACCGCTCCGAGCGCCACCGCTCGGCGATGCGGTGCCTCTCCAGGACGACGTGCGGTACGCCGTGGGCGCCCAGGTGCTCGCTCATCGCCACACCGGCCTGACCGGCGCCGACGACGACCACTTCGGTCTCTTCACTCGACAATGTCCACCTCCACTCAGGCGGTGGCAGGCCCGTGCTGCGTCGGCCTTGCCACCGCACGAGACATCCTTGAGTGCGGGTGGAGTTCTGTCGAACAGATGTTTCCGTTGTGAGCGATCTGATTTGCCGATGCGGGCGCGTGCACGCGGGACCGCGACCGGAATGGGCGGCCGGTCGCGGCCCCGTGCACCTCGGCCGACGGTCAGGTCCGGCCGGGTCAGGTCAGGTCAGGTCAGCCGATGTTCACCTGCGAGGAGAAAGAGTCCACCGCGAGCCCCGTGCCGTTCTGCCACGGCTCGAAGCCCGCCTGAATACTCGTCAGATACCAGGAGGACTGCGCGAGGCCGCGGGCCACGGCCTGGTCGACGAAGTCCATGACGTCGAAGTTCCAGCCGGATATCGCCGAGGGCGCCACGAAGGAGATGACGTTGTTGGAGCCGTTGTTGCCGGTCCACACCTCCCAGTTGCGCCCCGCCACGCTGGCGGTCCCGGTCTGCGAACCCACCGGCTGGACGGGGCCGACCCGGTTGAACCAGATCATGATCTCGGTCTGGTTCACACCGTCGGTCTTCGGCTGCGGGTCCAGCCAGATGTCGTACGAGGCGTTGTAGACCGCGTCGCCGACGTAGCGGTACGAGATGCCGCTCGGCGCGGAGCTGATCGAACCGATCCGCGCGGGCAGCGCCGTGCCGGGCGAACACCGGGTGTAGTGGCAGCCGTTGAAGATCGACGGGTACGACTTGGGCGCGCCCGTCGTCGGTACGGAGCCGTCTGCGCGGGTGACCTGGAACCCCGTCGACGTGGTGTTGACGCACTGCGGCTGGCTCGTGCCCCAGCGATTGTTCTGGACGATGTAGCGGCCCTGCACGGTGGCCGCGCCGTACTGATCGCAGATCTCGGCGGCGTGCGCTGCGGGTGCCGCGGTGAGCACCATCGTCGTCGAACCCACGAGTGCAAGCATGATCATGACAATGCGGGAGGTGCGGCGGGGACGTAACAGGAACGGACGCATGGGGCATCCCTCCGGGGTGGGGGTGGGCGGACACACTGGGAGCGCTCCCACTAGCACCCGGACTGTAGAAGCGCGTTCAGAACCTGACAAGACTCACGGCAAGAGCTGTTTCCTGCCTTCCGAGAGTGAACGCAACCGCCACCGACGTGCGCGGGCCACGCGAAGTCACTCTTCGGCAGCCCCCGTGAAGCGGCCCAGATAGGTGAGGGGGCCGGGATCGGCTACGGGGAGGACACGGAAGCCGAGCCGGTCGTAGAAGGCACGGGCCGAGGTGTTGGCGGTGACCATGCCGAGGTGCACCGTCGGCACGCCCGCGTCGGCCAGCGCCCGCAGGAAGCGGTGCACCAGGGCGCGGCCCAGGCCGGAACGCTGATGGGAGGGGAGCAGGTCGATGTGCAGATGGGCGGGGTGCCCCGCGAGTTCGGGCAGGACCATCCGCTCGGGGTGGTGCAGCAGCGCGACCATCTCGTCGTGCGGTGTCCAGGTCGCGGGCGTGGACGCTGCCCCGACCCCCGGCCCGGACGTGGGCGCCGGGTAGCGGCCGGCGAACCGGGGCAGCCACTCGGCGCGGTAACGCTCGACGAACCGCACGGTGTCGGCGGTGCCGAGCACGTACCCCACGGCGCGCCCGCCGTCCTCCACGACGAACGCCAGCTCCGGCTCCAGGCGCAGATACGGCCCGGCGAAGATGCTGGGCAGCAGCTCCGGATCGGGGTACAGGGCGCGGGAGTCGCCGCCCTCGTGCCCGGTGCGTACGCACACGTCGTACACCGCGGCACGGTCGCCGGGCCTGTAGGGCCTCACGCGCGGCGCGGACGGTGCGGATAAGGCGGACGGTGCGGCCGGGACGGACGAGGCGGCCGAGGCGGAAGGCTCATCCGGAACGGAAGAGGCTGACGAAGCAGGCGAGATCGCGGACATGGACCGCACCCTGCCGTACGTGAGAGCGCTCCCACAATGCCAGCGCGCCCTCCACCTCGGCGGAACACCACGGAACACGACGGAACACGATGAGACCGGTCCGGGCTCTTGACGGACGGAGCCCCCGTTGCCACTCTGCTCACCGAATTCGTCAACGCACTGAACGTATTCCTCCTGTGCCGGTTCACCCCGCTGCCGCCCGCACCCGCAGAGAGGCCATGCGCCATGCCCGAACGGTTCGACAGACGCAGCTTTCTGACGAGCGCCACGGCGGTCGCCGCGACCGCCGCCCTGCACACCTCCCTGCCGGGCGCCACGCAGGCCGCCCACGCCGCGGCCCCCGGAAGCGCCACGGACCCCACTGACCCGGCGCATCCCGGCACCACGCTGCCCGGTGACACCTACATCAGCCACCGTCCCGGCCCCGGCCGCTTCCCCCTCACCGCCGACGGCGAGGCCCCGCCGCTGCTGGTCCACGAGGACGACCACTCCGGCGTCGTGCGGGTGGCCGGGGACCTGCGCGACGATCTGGAGCGGGTCACCGGTGTGCGGCCCCGCGTGCGGGAGCTGACCGGTCCCGACCCGCGCGCGGCGGACGCGGAGACCGTGGTGCTCATCGGCACCCTCGGGCGCAGTCCGCTGATCGACGCGCTGGCCGACCGGGGCCGCATCGACGTCTCGGAGGTCGCGGGCCGGTGGGAGACCTCGCTGCAACAGGTCGTCGAGGATCCGCTGCCCGGGGTGCGTCAGGCCCTGGTGATCGCCGGAAGCGACCCGCGCGGCACCATCTTCGGTGTCTACGACGTCTCCCGGCGCATCGGTGTCTCCCCCTGGTACTGGTGGGCCGACGTGCCCGCGCGGCGCAGCGAGACACTGTATGTGCTGCCCGGACGGCACACCCAGGGCACCCCGGTGGTCAGGTACCGGGGCGTCTTCGTCAACGACGAGAACCCCGCGCTGGGCGACTGGGCCCCGGCCTACTTCGGCCCCGGCAAGGCGGAGGGCTACCCCGGCGGGCTGACCAGCGCCTTCTACGCGCGCGTCTTCGAGGTGCTGCTGCGGCTGAAGGCCAACTACCTGTGGCCCGCCGTGTGGGGCCGCGCCTTCGCCGAGGACGACCCCGACAACCACGCCACGGCACGGCGCTACGGCATCGTCATGGGCACCTCGCACGAGGCCCCCATGATGCGCGGGATCGAGGAGTGGAACCGGCACGCGGTGCCCGCCAAGAGGGACGAGAACGGGGAGATCACCGAGCCTGGCCGGGACCCGTACGGCGGCACGGGCGAGTGGAGCTTCGTGCGCAACCGGCGTGCCATCGAGGCGTATTGGGCCGACGGCATCGAGCGGATGGTGCGCGAGGACTTCGAGGGCGTGGTCACCCTCGGCATGCGCGGCAACGGCGACGTGAGTCTCCCGGACGGCGACGGCATCGAGCTGATGCGGGAGATCATCGCCTCCGAACGCGGGTTGCTGGCCCGGGTCACCGGTGAGCGCCCTGAGGCGGTGCCGCAGGTGTGGACGCTCTACAAGGAGGTGCAGCGCTACTGGGACAAGGGGCTGCGCCCGCCCGGGGACGTCACCGTCGTCGTGCCCGACGACAACTGGGGCAACCTGTGCAAGCTGCCCGACCCGGTGCGCGACGCCAGGAGCGGCGGCTTCGGCCTCTACTACCACTTCGACTACGTCGGCGACGGGCGCAACTACAAGTGGGTGGACACCAACCCGCTGCCCAACATCCGCGACCAGCTCCACCAGGCCCACGCCTACGGTGTCGACCGGCTGTGGGTGGTCAACGCGGGCGATCTGAAGGAGATGGAGCGCCCCGTGCAGTTCTTCCTGGACTGCGCCTGGGACCCCGCGCGCTGGGAAGCCGACCGCCTGGAGGCGTGGGACCGCGCCTTAGCCGCCGAGAACTTCGGCCCCCGGCACGCGCACACCCTCGCCGGGATACTCGACGGGTACACCGCGCTCCAGTCCCGTCGCAAGCCGGAACTGCTCAACCGCCGCATCACCGTGGACCCCGGCAAGGACCTGTCCACCGACGAGAGCGCCGTGCTCTACGACGACACCGCCAGCCCGTTCAGCCTCACCAGCTACCGGGAGATCGAACGCGTCACCCAGGAGTGGCGGGAACTCGGGCGGCGCGCCGAGCGCCTGGGCGCCCTGCTGCCCGGCGCCGACCAGGACGCCTACTACCAGTTGGTGCTGTACCGGGTGAAGGCCTGCGCCAACCTGTACGCGCTGCGCGAGGCGCAGTTCACGCATCTGCTCTACGCCGAGCAGGGGCGGGCCGCCACCCGCGCCTACGCCGACCGCACCCGCGCCCTCTTCGCCGCCGACCAGGCACTCTCCGACCGCTACAACAACACCGTCTCCGGCGGGAAGTGGCGCGGCTTCCAGAGCCAGCCGAAGATCGGCTACGGGGACGTGGAGCGGTACGGGCCCGACGCCGGATGGCAGCAGCCGCAGACTCCGGACCATGTCGCCCTGCCCGACGCCCTCTACCCGCACCTGCGCGACGTCCCTCTGCCGCGGGAGGCCGCTCTGGGTGTCGCCGTCGACGGCTCCGCCTCCTCGTGGCCGCGGGAAGGCGCCGAGCAGGCGGTGCTGCCCGAGTTCAGCCCCTACCAGAACCGGCCCGCCCAGTACCTGGAGGTCTTCAACCGCGGTACCGCGCCCCTCAAGTGGCGCGTCACCTCCGCCGAGCCGTTCGTCACCGCCGCCCCGGACCGGGGCACCCTCTCAGGCGACGGCGACGACTCGCAGACGCGGGTGCTCCTGCGGGTGGACTGGCGCCGCGTGCCCAAGGGCACCACCCGGGTCCCCCTCACCGTCACGGGCGCCGACGGCACCCGCCTCGACGTCACCGCCGTACTCCAGCAGCCCGGACTGCCCCGCCGCCGTCGCAAGGGCTTCCTGGAGGCGGGCGGCTATGTCTCGCTCCCCGCTGTCGATCACACCCGCGCCACCAGCACCGACGCGGCACGGTGGCGGCGCGTGCCCGGCATCGGCAGAACCGGCGACGGCATGGAGCCCTTCCCCGTCACCGCACCGTCCCAGCGCCCCGGCGCCGGGCCCTGTCTGGAGTACGAAGTCACCCTCGTCACCCACGGCACCGTCGAGGTGACCGCCCACCTCTCCCCCAGGAACGCCGCCCTCCCCGGCCCGGACCAGCGCGACGGGCTGCGCTACGCCATCGCCTTCGACGGCCAGCGCCCCCAGACCGTCAACATCACCCGCGCCACGGGCTCCGATCCCGTCATCCTCAACCGCCAGTGGGAGCGCAACACGTCCGACAACGTCAACCGCACCACCACGCGCCACACCCTGCCGTCGGCGGGAACCCACACACTGAAATTCTGGATGATCGACCCCACCGTCGTCGTGCAGCACCTCGTCATCGACACCGGCGGCCTCCGGCCCACCTACCTCCCCCCGCCCCCGAGCCTCCGCCGCACCTGACGGCGGACGCCAGGGCCCCGGCCGCCCGGCCGCCAACTGGGACGACATCATCGGCACCCTTCCCGACGGGCAACTGTGCAGCGCGGGACGCACGGCCGATGGGCGCTACGCCGCACTCGACGTTGGGCCCGGTCCGCGAAGGTCGCAGGCCGGGCCCGTGGGGTCGTCGCACGGTGGTGGGGATCAGGCGGTGCCGTCGGCCCGCTTCAGGCGCAGCGCGGAGACGAGGAAGAAGACACCCCCGAGAAAGGCGTACCCGGCGAGAGCGCCCAGCGAGGCGTCGTCGCCGCCCGCCTGTGCGAAGAACGAGGCGCCGGCGAGGGTGGAGATGGCACCGCTGGCGATCATCGGCCACTGGCCGCCGATCCGGCGCCGCAGGGCGCCGACGACGAGCTGGACCGCTCCCGCGGTGACGGCCCAGGCACCCCAGACGCGCAGGACGGCGGGCACGCCGGACGTGACGGCGACGACCAGGCCGACGGCGGCCAGCGCGCTGAGCGCGATGTTGGCGTACAGGCCCCGGAGCGGGCCGCCGCTCGCCCTGGCGGACCGCACGTCGACGATCGCGGCCGCCACGTCGAACAGGGGATAGACCACGAGCAGTGTCGCGCTGAGCGGGCCGATCTCGGCGGCCGTCGCGAACAGCAGGGCTGCCCATACGGCGGCGAAGGCGAAGCGCAGGAAATACAGCTTGCGCAGGGCAGTGGGGGCCAGGGGGGCGCCGGTGGTGGCGGGAGCGACGAGAGTGTCCACGGAAGTGCCTTTCGGGCTCGGGGCGGTGGGGCGCGGGAACGGAACGAGAAAGCGAGAGGGAGAACGTTCGGTCTCGTTGAGATGATGCGCAGGGTGACCGCCCTGCGTCAAGACCGATCGTTCTGTCTCGCGTACGGGTAGGGTGAGGGCATGACGACGCGGACGACGGAGAGCGGCAGCGACAGGACCTCACCGGCGCGCATGCGGCTGCTCACCACGGCGACCCGGATCTTCTACGCGGAAGGCATCCACTCCGTCGGCGTCGACCGGATCATCGCCGAGGCGCAGGTGACCCGCGCGACGCTCTACCGGCACTTCTCCGGCAAGGAAGATCTCGTCCTCGCCTATCTCGACCAGGCCGACCAGGCGATCCGCCGGCAGGCAGCCGACGCCCAGGCGGACGCCGCCACCGCCGCCGAAGCCGTGCGCGCCGTGGGCAGGTCCATCGCCGAGGGCATTCGGAGCGAGGGGTTCCGCGGGTGTGCCTTCCTCAACGCGGTGGCCGAGTACCCGGACCCGGCCCATCCGGTGCACCAGGCCGTCCTCGCGCACCGGCAGTGGTTCCTGGAGACCGTCACCGGCCTGCTGGCGCGCATCGGCGACACACCCGCCGACGCCGACGGGCGGCACCTGGTGATGCTGCGGGACGGTGCCATGGCCGCCGGATGCCTCTTCGACCCGGAACTGATCTGCGACACCTTCCTGCAAGGTCTGGAAGACGTGGTGCGGACCCGCACACGGGCATCAACTCCGGGGAGCGACCCGGGCCCGAGCTGAACCAGCAGATTCTCCCGGCCAGTTCCGGAGCCATGATCCGACGGCCGCCGAAGGGCGTGCTCCGGCGGCTCAGGACCGGTGGGCGGTGACAAGTGCGCGGCCCTCGCGCCGCATCGGCGCGGCCCCGGAGCGGGTATACCGCAAGGGAGCGGCGCTTCCCGCCGCCGCGACCGGGGGGTTCGCACCATGGCAGAGGGCGCCGTCGTTCCGCGCGCGGCCACGGCGTCGCCGCGTGAGCACCGCGGCCGCATAACAATTTCCCGTTTTTCTCCCCGTACGCGAAGATGCCACAGGGCCCCCTGCGTGGGCCCTTATCCGCGGCCGAGGCCATACGACACTTCTGCGAGGTACCCGACACCATGAACGACGCTGTGCACGCCGCGGCTGCGGCTCCCGAGCGCGGCCACGCGCCACCACGAGCGCCCATGCTCATCGGTGTGCTGGTCGTCTCGGCCTTCGTGATGATCCTGAACGAGACGATATTGAGCGTCGCGCTGCGCGACCTCAGCCTCGACCTCGGCATATCCACCACCACCGTGCAGTGGCTGACCAGCGGATTCCTGCTGACCATGGCCGTGGTCATCCCGACCACCGGCTTCCTGCTGGAGCGCTTCACCGCCCGCCAGGTCTTCCTGGCCTCACTGACCCTCTTCAGCACCGGCACCCTCCTGAGCGCACTGGCCCCCGGGTTCGGGGTGCTGATGACCGGACGCGTGATACAGGCAGGCGGCACCGCCGTGATGCTGCCGCTGCTGATGACCTCGGTGATGCGCCTGGTGCCCGCCGAGAAGCGCGGCGCGACGATGGGCACGATCGGCATCGTCATCGCGGTCGCCCCGGCGCTGGGTCCGACGATAGGCGGCGCGGTGCTGGCCCAGCTCGGCTGGCGCTGGATGTTCTGGTTCGTGCTGCCGCTGTCCGTCGCCGCGCTCGTACTCGGCGCGGTCTGGATGCGCCTGGACAGCCGGACGCGGAAGGTGCCGCTGGACGTGCTGTCGGTGCTGCTGTCGGCCGTCGGCTTCGGCGGCGTCCTCTACGGTCTCGCGTCCGTCGGCGAGTCCGGCGGCGGGGAGCACGCGGTCGCACCCTGGATGCCGGTCGTGGTCGGCCTCGTCGCGCTCGCCGTGTTCGTCGCCCGTCAACTGCGGCTGCAACGCGCCGAGCGGGCACTGCTGGACCTGCGTCCCGTCACCATCCGGCCCTTCCTCGTCGCGCTGATCCTCTCGGCGCTGCTGTTCATGTGTCTGCTGGGCGTGGGATCGATCCTGCTGCCGCTCTACCTCCAGACCGTGCTGGACACCAGCACCTTCGTCAGCGGCCTGGCCGTCCTGCCCGGCGGGCTGGTCCTCGGGCTGCTCGGGCGCCCGGTGGGGCGGCTCTACGACCGCGTCGGCGCGCGCCCGCTGGTGATTCCCGGCGCGCTGGCCATGGCGGTGTCGCTCGGGCTGTTCGCCGTGCTCGGCGAGGGCTCGCCGCTGGCCGCCGTCGTCGCCATCCACATCCTGCTCATGGCGGGTCTCGGGCTGATGATGACGCCGCTGATGACCGAGTCCCTCGGCTCCCTGCCCGACCACCTCTACTCCCACGGCAGCGCGATCCTCTCCACGCTCCAGCAGGTCGCGGGGGCACTGGGCACCGCCCTGTTCGTCACCGTCGCCTCCGTGAGCGCCGCCGAATCCTCCGCCGGGCCCGACGCGACGGGGCTGCGCGCCGCGTTCGTCGTCGCCGCGGTCATCGGCGTGCTCGCGCTGGCCGCCTCCCTGTTCGTCGGCCGCACCCCGCGCGCTGCCAGTCTTCCCGTGGCCGCCACGGCGGCGACCGGCGACGACGCTGACGCCGACACCGCGACGGAGGCGGAGACCGAGGCCGGCCCGGAGAGCGACGACGCGCCCCGGGCCGCCGTCTCCGGCACGACTCCCCGGCCGTGAGCGGGGCGGTGGCCGGGGCGCGACGCGCGCGCTGCCCCGGCCACCGGCCGCCGGCTACAGGTCGGCGGGCTCCTCGGCGTACGAGGCCAGACCGTCGGCCATCCGCTGCATGAAGTGCGTCAGGTACCACCGCCAGAACGGCCCCGAGAAGCGCAGCTTCGGCTCGAAGGACCCCGTCCAGGTGATGTCGGTGCCGCCCTGCGGCGCCTCGGTCAGTTCGACGGTGCCCAGGTAGGAGCGGAACGGGCCGCCGGTGTTCTCGTACACGAAGCGCCGGTCGGCGGCCAGCTCGACGACGCGTTCCCTGGCCACCGCCCGGCCGGTGCGGAAGATCCGGGTGTCGCCGACCTGCTGCCGCTCGTCCGGATCGCCGCCGCCCTCGATCTCGGCGGCGTCGATCGGCGACCACGAAGGCCAGGTCGCGGCCCGGACGAGCAGCGTGAACAGTGCTCCCGGGCTCGCCGGGGAATGTGCGGTGACGGTGTAGGTGTACGGCATCCCGCCACGCTAGGCCGCCCCGCCCACGCGGGACATGCGCGCGATTGCGCTCCTGCCGGTCACTTCTTGCGGTACGCCGACGGCCGCACGCCGACGTGCGTGAGGAACGCGGAGGAGAGGCTTCCTGGGCTGGCGAAGCCGCAGCGTGCGGCGATCTGTCCGACGGTGAGCGCGGTGCCGGTGAGCAGCCGCCGTGCCTCCTCGATCCGCAGCCGGGTCAGGAACCGGTGCGGTGTCTCGCCGGTGGCCGCGCGGAAGACGCGGATGAAGTGGTAGACGCTCAGCCGCGCTTCGGCGGCGAGGTCGGCGACCGTCAGCGGGTCGGCCAGCCGCTCCCGCATGACGGCGACGGCTCGGTCGACCGCCGCGTGCTCGGGACCCGGCGAACGCTGCTCCCGGCCGCGGGTCAGCAGATGCGTCACGAGGAAGGCCGCGGCCGACTCCGCGTACAGATCGGGCGCGTTCCCGGCGGTGGGCAGCGCGCGCATGACGTGTTCGACGGCCGCGTCCCCCGTGCCCAGGCCCGCGGCGAGCGCCTCGAAGTCCGGTGCGGGACCGCCCATTTCGGCCGCCGCGCGCTCGACCACGGCCCGGGGTATGTGCACCTGGACGCTGCGCATCGTCGACGTCGCGTGGTAGCTGCGCACCGTCGAGCGGCCGGGGACCATGAGTTCCAGACGGCCGGGGGTCCAGCGGCGCCGGGCCGCCCTGCCGTCGCCGTGTGTGCGCATCACGGCGTCGCCACGCGTGCAGAGCACGAGGTGCAGATCGGACACCCCGGGCAGGGGCAGCGCCTCCGCCTCGCGTGCGTGGGTGAAGCTCTGCACGAGCAGTGACCGCCAGCCCGCTTCGTGCCAACTGCAATAGGTGCGCCGCACGAACGTCGACGTGTCGAGACCCGCGTACGGCGCCAGGTCAAAATCAGCCGTGTCGAACACTCCGCTAGCCTACGTGCGGCCCCGCGCGGTGGCCGGGGCGCCGGGGTGCCCGGTGCCTGGTGCCCGCGCTCAGAGTGAGGGGCGTCGGCCGCGCACCGGGCTGAGCACCTCAAGGCGCTCGGCGAGATCGAGCAGCTGACGGTCGCTGTTCCAGCGGCCCACGAGCTGGACCCCGATGGGCAAGCCCCCGGCCGTCGCGCCGAACGGCAGTGAGACCGCGGGAAGCCCCGTCAGGTTGAAGGGGACGGTGGCCCGCATGACAGCCCGTGCGGGCAGTTCCTCGCCGTCGGCCGTCAGCGTCGGGCGGGCGTGGAGCGGGGCGGGGACGACGGCGACCGGGGCCAGCAGCACGTCGAAGCGGGTGAACCAGCCGCTGAAGTGCGCGCGGAGGCGTTCCACGGTGCGTTCGGCGGCGAGATACCGGCCGAGGTCCGCCACGGGAGCCGCGAGGGCGGCGTCCAGGGCAGGGTGCAGCGCGGTGGTGCGGTCGCCGTCGCCGGTGATCTCCCGCAGGTAGGGCACGATCTCGGGGCCGAACAGATGGGCCGAGACGCGGGTGCAGTCGGTGTCGGCCAGCCACGGCAGCTCGGCGGGCGCGACATCGGCACGCAGGCCGCCGGTGAGGGTGCCGAGTGCGTCCGCCGCGGCTGCCACCGTGGCCCTGACCTCGGGGTCGATGGGCCCGAACGCGTCGGTGTTCCAGCCGACGCGGATGCCGCTTCCCGCCGCGTCGGGCCACGGGGTGTCGGTGGTCCCCGTCGCGTACGGGTCGAGCCCGTCCGGTCCCTGGAGGACGCTCAGGGCAAGCTTCACGTCGCGGATGCTGCGGGCCATCGGGCCCGCGTGCCACCAGCGCAGCAGGCGCGGGGGGAAGTGCCCGGTCACCGGTACCCGGCCGTGGGTGGGCTTGATCGCGGCGATGCCCGTGTCGTGGGCCGGTCCGCGTACCGAGATCGCGACGTCGCTGCCGAGCCCGAGCGGCGACATCCCGGAGGCGATGGCGGCCGACTCGCCGCCGCTGGAGCCTCCGGGGGTGCGGTCGGGGTCGTACGGGTTGAGCGAGCGGCCTGCCACCAGGTTGTCGGACTCGGTCCAGTAGGACATCTCCGGCAGGTTCGTCTTGCCCAGGACGATGGCCCCGGCCGCGCGCAGCCGGGCGACGGCGGTGGCGTCGTGGACGGGCACCCGGTCCGCGAACAGGAGGGAGCCACGGGTGGTCCGCAGCCCCTCGGTGTCGAACGAGTCCTTGACCGTGACGGGTACGCCGGACAGCGGTCCGGGCCGGGGGTCGCGCGCTTCCTCCAGCGCTTCCTCGGCCCGTACCGTCACAAAGGCGTTGACCTGCTCGTCGACGGCCCGGATCCGGTCGAGATGCGCGGCGACGACCTCCACCGCGGAGACCTCACCGCTCCGGATCAGCTCCCGGAGTTCCACCGCGTCACGCCAGATGATCTGTTCAGTGTGCACGGCGTCATTCAACACCCGCCCGGCGCGGCACACTCACGCGGTCTCGTCGCCGTCGTTCCAGAAGTCGTCACGGGGGAGCTGGAGGTGGACCTCGGTGCGCCGGGTGGAGGGTGAGAGGCCGCTGCTGCCCTGGGAGGGCGGCTCCTGGCAGAGGGTTTCCACGAGTTCGACGAGGTCCTGTACCGCCTTCTCGGCCCGCCTTTTGCGGGTGACGATCTCCGCTCGGATCTCCCGCAGGTTGGCGTTGGCCAACTCTGCTCCGGTGACCGCCTGACGTCCCTCTTGCGCCTCGGCGATGGCCGCCAGCACATGCTCCAGTTCCCCGCCGGTGATCTCGCACGCCTGGCGCAGCGCGTCGAGGCCCACGTCGAGACCCAAGGATCTGCGTTCCCTCCGCAGTGTCTGTTCCAGGTCGTCGCACAGTTGATGAAGGTTCTGGGCCGCGGCTTGCATCCTCTTGAGCTGCCCGTCGTAGTCGCTGGCCCGCATGGCGTCCCGCGAGCGCCGCAGTTGCTCGTCCGCCTTCTCTTCCCAGCCCTCGAAGAACCTGGCCAGTGCGGTGCTGAGTCTGCTCACGGTGCGGCCTGGGCCAGCGGGTCAGCCGACCTCGTCCGGCCACAGTTCATGGCCGTAGCCGCGCAATCGCCGTCCGGCCCGGCGCAGCAGGCGGAGGATCTCCGGGGGCGGGGTGGTGGCGTCGAGTCGGAGCACCAGGTTCCCGCTCTCCAGGAGCTGGTTGCGCAGCAGCCTGCTGTCCAGGCCGGTCAGTGAGTCCGCGAGGTGTGTGGCCCTCTCGCAGAGGCGGTGCGCGAGGAGCAGCAGCCGGGGCCCGCTCGCGTCGGCCGGCAGGCGGTCGATGTCCGCCAGGAGCGCGGCCAGTTCGGCCGCTTTGCCGGCCTCCCGCGGTGGACGCGGGAAGCGGAGCACCTTGCCGACGACGGGCTGGCCGTCCGGTGCCGGTGACGGTGCCGCGGGGTGTGGCAGTGGCCGGCGGTTCTCGGCGCACACCTCCGTGGGCGATGTGGTCAGGTTCTCCCCTCGCGGGTCCGCACCGTCCACGAACGCGCGCGTGGCGAGTGCGGCGACTTCCACGAACCACCACCGGTCGCCGGGGTCCAGTTCCTCGCGTGCGGCGTAGCGCAGGGCGAGCCCGGCGAGGACGAGGTGGTTCTGCCTTCTCCAGTCGCTCGGGGCCGAGTGGCGGCCCGCCGCCCAGTCCAGGGCCGTGCGGTGAATCTCCCGCGCCACGGCCCGGTATCCCGCCAAGGGTGCGGGGGCGGGGCATTCCAGGGGCGTGACCATCAGTTCGGCGAGGCCGCTGCGGATCGCGCTGTGCGGGACGAGACCTGGCAGCCACTCCGCCGCCGTGGACAGCAGCAGACGCATGGGGTCGTGCGAGAGAGGGCCCTTGCCGTCGTAGTGGCCCAGGTCGATGAGCTGGAACCGCTCGGCCTCCACGCGCTCCTCCGAGCGCGGGAGCAGCACGTTGCGCACATGCAGGTCTCCATGGCTCCTGCCGAGGAAGACGTCGGTCTCGGTCGGCCAGTCGGCCTGATTGCCCGCCAGCAGCGCGAAGGGGCTGGGAAGCGCCTGCGCACGCCCGGGGACCGTGAGGTGCCGGCGGGGAGCGTCGAGGGAGATACCGGCCTCGTCGAGGAAGGCGGTGATCCGCGGGCGGGTGAGCCGGACGCCGCCGAGGAAGCCTTCGAGGAAGGTGTGCGGCTCGTAGGTGACGATGTCCGATCCCGCGTTCCAGTCGTCCAGGAGCGATCGGACGATGGTCCGGCAGTAGGCGCCGTAGCCTTCGTCGTCCACCACGTCCACCAGCCTCGGCGCGCGTGTCGGACCGAGGTCGTCCAGCGCCACCCGTTGCAGATGGATCCACCAGGGCTCGTCGTCCGTCGACAGGGTCCCGTCGAACTCCAGCGTGATGAGATGGGCACTCCGGAACTCCGGGGCAGCCTGTGCGAGTGCCTCGCGGGCCCGTTCCGTTTCGCTCTCCCCGGTGGCGGGGGGAACGAGCCGCAGGACCAGGTGGCGCCAGTCCGTCCGGTCCAGGGTGCTCTGGGAGCGCACCACCGCCACGTGCGCTCCGCTGCCGCCCTCGGTCAGCCACCTCACGAATTCCAGCTCGAACCGCTGGCCGCGCAGCCACCGCTCCAACTGCCGCGTCACACAGAGGAATTCGTCCTCGTCGCCGCGCCGGTGCTCCGCGTGCCAGCGATCGCGGTTCCTGAGCCTGCGCGTCCCGCCCGCCTCGGCCATGGCCCGCAGTATCGCCAGTCCGGTCACTCCTGACAATCGTCCCGGCCTCCTCTAACGTCGAGTTCCGGCGGACTCCCGGCAGGAGGATCCCGTGACACAGACGGCTCGACGGGGCTCGGCGTCCGGGGAGGGCGGGCCGGACGCCGCCGAGAAGCTGGCCCTGCTCAAATGGCACCTCGACCGCTACGACCGGCTCCGGGTCTCCACCGCGTCCCGCGCGGCGGTGGTGCTCAGCGCCGGAGCGATCCTGTCGGCGGGCGACGCGGTCCTCCTCACACGGCTTCTGGAAGGGGCCAACCCGCACCTCGACAGCCGACTGGCGCTCGTCTTCGGCCTGGGCCTGCTGGGCAGCATCGGACTTCTCGTCCTTTCGCTGGTACACGCCACCGGTGTCCTGGTCACGCTCAAGGCCAGTCGGGACGTCTTCGCCGACATGCGTGATCTGCCGCCTGGGCTGATCTTCAACGACTCCGACACCGTGCGCGAGCTGGCCACCTTCGACGACTTCAAGGCCACCGTCGACACACAGGACTACCCGGCGATGGTGCGGGCCGCGCAGGTGGAACTGTGGATCGGCATCCGCCAGCACCGTCACCGCTATCTGCGTCTCCGCGCCGCAGCGCGCATGCTCCGCTGGGCGGCGGCGGTCTTCCTCCTCTCAGCCGGGGCCTTCGTCGTCACCGTCCTGGTCCATGCGGCGACGCGGTGACGTGCCACGTCGCGTCACGCCCGGGCTCCGGCTGCGCTGGGGCTCCGGCACGGCCGGCGGGCCGCGACGCGGTAGGCGCGGCTACCCTTCGAGGGTGACGCAACACCCCACCTCGTCGAACGCGCGGCGGCCCGCGAACCACGGCCCGAAGGCCGCGGCGCGCAACCGGGCGGCCCTGATCGCCGCCGCCCGGGAGATCTACGCCGAGCACGGCCTGGACGCCCCGCTCTCCGCGATCGCGCGCCGGGCCGGGGTCGGGCAGGGCGTGCTGTACCGGCACTTTCCCGACCGGGCCGCCGTGGCGAGCGCGGTGCTGGAGGAGAACGTGCTCCAGATTGAGCAGGCGGCCACGGCGGAGGACGCGACCCTCGCGGGCGTCCTCGGCGTGCTGACCTGGCATCTGACGGAATCGGCCGCCTTCATCAGCCTTCTGCACACCGACGGCGCCGGGCGCTCCGGCACCCGTGAGTACGCCATGGCGCTGTCGGGGCGGGTCGAGCGTGCCCTGCGGGGGCATGTGCCTGACGGGCACCCGCTGGGCGGGGAGGGCGACCTCATGCTCGCCGTGGCCATGGTCTCCGGTGCCGTCACCGGCCCCACCCGTGACGAGCGCGAGCGCCGCGGCCTGGCGGCATGGCGGCTGCTCGGTGTCGGGGTGGGGCCGGTGCGGCCCTTCGGCGGGTGAGTGCGGCACATGTGCGGGGACGGGGGGAGCGGTGTCAGCCGCCGTTGGACTGCCGGGTGCCTGCCGCCAGCGCGTCGAAGGTGTAGAGGTATCCACCCGCGGGTCCGCTGACGGTCATGTACGCCTTGGTCCCGCCGGGTGTGATCGCCACGTTCGTCGCCGACTCCAGCCCCTTGGCCCCTGCGGGCACCTCGACCGTCGCCAGGCGCTTGCCGTGCTTGTCGTACACGGCCATCGCGGGCCTGCCGTGCAGCGCCTGGTAGAGGTTGCCGTCCGCGTCGACGGCGATCGAGTCGGTCTGGGCGATCCCGCCGTCGACGCGGACGGCGGTGTGCCGGGACGTCACCGCGCCCTTGCCGTCGAGGCGCAGGTAGGAGATCCGGTTCTGGGTGAGTTCGCTGATCCACAGCCCCCGGTAGTCCGCGTCGAAGGAGACACCGTTCGTCGCGGCCAGTTCCCCGGCCAGGACGGTGGCCTTCTCGCCGGCGCGGTCGATCCGTACCACGCGGCCGTGCTCCTCGTTCTCGGTCAGGCCGCGTGAGTCGCTGACGTACAGGTTGCCCTCCTTGTCGAAGGCGATGTCGTCGGGGTTCATCGGTGCGCCGTCGACCTCGCCGGAGAAGAAGGTCCGCCGGTCGCCGCCGTCCGGGGCGAGGCTGACGATCTCGCCGTGTGCGTAGTCGGTGAGGTAGAGCCGTCCGTCGTGCGGGCTGAACTGCGCTGAGGTGTAGGCCCCTCGGTCGTCGGTGTGGACCTGCCGTGACGTCTTCTTCTCGACGTCCACGCGCAGCACCTTCGGCTCGCCCGGGGGCGCGGTGACATCCACGACGAACAGGTCGCCGTCCTCGCCGAACGTCGGGCCCTCCAGCAGGGTCATCCCGGTCTCTTCGTGGACCTTCGTCAACTGCATGACCTTGTGCGCGCGGAGGGCCCTGCCCTCGCCGGCCGCGCCGGTGGAGGCCGCCGCGTCGCCGGAGACGGCGGTCTCCGTCCCGCATCCGGTGAGGGCGAGCATGCCCGCCGTGGCGAGCACGGCAAGGGATCGCATCGGGCGTCGTCTCATGAGGGGGCACCTTCCTGTCCGCCGTGTGCGGGTGCCGCGGTGCACCCACGCTGCAAGCTGCAAGCTGCAACCGGACAGCGTTGTCCGGTCCTTGCTACCGTAGCGGACGACCACTCGTACGGGGCAGCCCGCACGACACCCGACGTCACTCGCGCACACCCGCACGCGACCCCCACCGCAGCGGATCCGCGAGCGGATCCACCACAGGAGAGAGGCCCCGCATGACAGCTCCTCACGTGCCGACCCCCGACGAACTCGCCGCGCTGAGAGAGCGCTACCGCCTCGAACGCGAGCGGCGCGTCCGGCCCGAAGGCCACCGCCAGTACCGCGACACCGACGCCGAGTTCGGCTACTACGCCGCGGACCCGTACGCGGAGGAGCCCGCCGCGCGCGAGCCGCTGCGTGACACGGTCGACGTCGCCGTGGTCGGCGGCGGCTTCGGCGGCATCCTCGCCGGGGCGCGGCTGCGGCAGCAGGGTGTGGAGCGCGTCCGCGTCGTGGAGAAGGGCGGCGACTTCGGCGGCACGTGGTACTGGAACCGCTACCCGGGCATCCACTGCGACGTCGAGTCGCACGTGTATCTGCCGATGCTGGACGAGACCGGATACGTGCCGGAGTGGAAGTACGCCCCGGGCGAGGAGATCCGCCGCCACGCGGTGCGCATCGCGCGGCAGTACGACCTGTACTCCGGGGCCCTGTTCTCCACCGGTGTCACCTCGCTGACATGGGACGAGGCATCCGAGGCATGGATCGTGGCCACCGACCGCGGCGACGCCTTCCGGGCCACGTACGTCGTCACCGCCACCGGCACCCTCTCCGAGCCGAAGCTCCCCGGCATACCCGGGATCGAGGACTTCGCGGGGCACACCTTCCACACCTCGCGGTGGGACTACGCCTACACCGGCGGCACCCCGGAGGGCGGCATGACCGGCCTCTCGCACAAGCGCGTGGGCATCGTCGGCACCGGGGCCACCGGGATCCAGGTCATTCCGATGCTGGCCGAGGACGCGGCACACGTCTACGTCTTCCAGCGCACGCCCTCCACCGTGGATGTGCGCGGCAACCGCCGCACCACGGTGCAGGACGTGGGTGCCGACCGCGAGGGGTGGGCGCAGGAGCGCCGCGAGAACTACCTCCGCATCGTCTCCGGCGAGAGCGTCGAGGAGGACCTCGTGGCGGACCAGTGGACGGTCTCCGCCGGTCTCCTCGAGAAGCTGCTGCCGAGCTTCCGGCGCCCGAGCTTCGAACGCCCGGGCGTCAGGGAGGAGTTCGAGGCCGCCTACGAGATCGCCGACGCCGCGAAGATGAACGAGCTGCGCACCCGCGTCGAGCGGGACGTGACCGACCCGGGCACGGCGGAGAAACTCAAGCCCTGGTACCGGTACGCCTGCAAGCGGCCCACCTTCTCCGACAAGTACTACCCGGCGTTCAACCGCGACAACGTCACCCTCGTCGACACCGCCGACACCCACGGCATCGAGCGCGTCACCGGGAACGGTGTGGTGGTCGGCGACACCACGTACGAGCTGGACTGCCTGATCTTCGCCACGGGGTTCTCCGTCGGGACCTCCGGCATCCACTCCGGCAAGCTCCCCGTCCACGGCCGGGGCGGCGCCCAGCTTCTGGAGACGTGGGCGCGGCAGGGCCCGCGCACCCTGCACGGCTTCACCAGCAACGGCTTCCCGAACCTCATCCAGATGGGGCCGCTCCAGAACGCCAGCAGCGTCAACTTCACCCACATCCTGGACGAGCAGGCCGTCCACGCCGCCGCCCTCGTCGCGGGCGCCGAGGCGAAGGGCGCGTTCATCGAACCGTCCCGCGAGACCGAGGACGCCTGGCTCGCCACCCTCGCCGAGGACGCACCCGACCACGAGTGGTTCCACGCCGAGTGCACCCCCGGCTACTACAACCGCGAGGGCCGCGGCAGGCCGAACGGCCCCATCGCCTACCCCTACGGCGCCGTCGCCTTCCATGAGCTGCTGAGGCGGTGGCGCGAAGAGTCCATGGGCGAGGTCCTCCAGGCCAGGACCGTCGCTCAGCCTTAGCCTTCGAGAGCGCGCCTCAGCGCTCGCGACGCCTCGTGGAGCGGTCCTGGCGGAAGCCGAGGACAGGGGGCCGGGCCCGCGCAGGGCCCGGCCCCTGTGCGGGTTCGGCCCCCTGTCGGCTCCACGTCGCGCGAGCGGCCCTTCACCGTCTTCACGCCCCCGGACGCCCGTCTCCCTTCTCCGGGCCTGCGCCGCCTGCTCGTATGGAAGGGCGAACAGGTACGGGAGTTTCCCCTTCTACCGCACAGCTCGCGGAGATTCCCGCCGCGGCTCGCACTGATTCCGGCTGATGAGCCGGGGCCCCGCGCGCTGGTCACGGCAACAGCGCCTGACAGCGGCAGCGTTCGGCCACGTCGTGGTTCAAGCGTGTGTGCCGTGACCGCGGAGAAACCGCTCCGAGCGCGGATCGAACGCGCACAGGCCGAGCAATGCCGACGAGGGAAAGGGCGCGAACATGCTCGCGGTCGTCCGGGAGACTTCGGGACAGGTACGTGTGGCGCAGGTCGCCGACCCCGTGCCGACGGCGCCCGGAGACGTCGTGGTGCGCGTCGTGCTGGCCGCCGTGTGCGGCACCGACCTGTGGGGCTTCCGGGGTTTTCCGGCTGTGCCGCCAGGCCCGAGGGCGGGCCACGAGTTCGTCGGAGTGGTGGAGGACACCGGCGGCGACGTCCGGACACTCCGTCGCGGGGACATGGTGCTCGCCCCCTTCTGGTGGGCCGACGGCACATGCCGGGCGTGCCAGGAGGGGCTGCCCAGCTCCTGCCCACGGGGCGGCATGTGGGGCGGCGAACACGACGGCGGCCAAGGCGAAGCGGTGCGGGTGCCGTTCGCGGACGCGACGCTGGTACGCCTGCCTCTGACGGAGGACGACGAGCGGCTTCCCGCTGTGCTCACCCTGGCGGACACCATGGCCACGGGGACGCACGCCGCGCTGTCGGCGGGCGTCGCACCGGGGTCGTCGGTGGCCGTGGTCGGGGACGGGGCCGTGGGTCTGTGTGCCGTGCTGGCGGCGCGGCGCGCGGGGGCCGAGCAGGTGGTCCTGCTCGGCCAGCACGCCGAACGGGTCGCGCTCGGCGAGGAGTTCGGGGCGACCCATGTCGTGCGGGAGGCGGACGAGGCGGGACGGGCCGAGGTCCGCGAGCTGACCGGCGGACACGGCACCCGGTGCGTCCTGGAGTGTGCGGGCACGCAGCGGGCGGTGGACACGGCGCTGGACGTGGTCGCGGACGGGGGAGCGATCGCGCTCGCGGGTGCTCCGCACGGTGCCCTGAACGACCTCTCGCCGGTCTTCCTCCGCAACCTCACCGTCAGCGGTGGTCTCGCCCCGGCTCGGGCCCTGATCCCGCCGCTCCTCGACGACGTGCTCTCCGGCCGCCTCGACCCGTCCCCGGTCTTCGATCTGACCGTACGTCTCGACGAGGCGCCCGAGGCGTACGAGGCCATGGCCTCGCGTACCGCGCTCAAGGCGCTGATCCGCAGATAGGCGTCACCTCCGGGACATCGTACGAGTGACCGTGCCGACAGGGAGCGTGGACGAGGATGACCGTCTTGATCACAGGTGCTTCGGGGGCGCTCGGCCGGGCCACCGCGCACAGCCTGGCCTCGACGGGGCTGCACGTGGTCCCCGCCGCCCGCGAACCGGAGCGCCTCCCCTCGGCCGGTGCGGGGACGGGCCGGCCGCGGTGTGTGGACTACGACACGCCCGAGGGGTTCGACGCGGCCTTGCGCGGTGTCACCCACGTGCTCCTGATCGCACCTCCCGCCGACCCCCAGGGGTACCGGCGGGTCGTCCCCTTCATCGAGGCCGCCGTGGCGGCGGGCGTGCGGCACCTCGTCGTCAACTCCGCTGTCCAGTCCGGGCACGACGACGGATTCTCCCTGCGCCGTATCGAGCGGGCCGCGGAGACCTCGGGCTGTGCGTGGACGCATATCCGCTCGCAGTGGTACATGAGCAGTCTCACCAGCGGGGTCTTCGCCGGGATGGTGCGGGCGGGGGAACTCGCGCTGCCGATGGGCGCGGGGCGGACAGCCGTCGTGGACGTGCGGGACGTCGCCGACGTGATCGCCCGGGTCCTGGCCGAACCGACCGCCCACGCGGGCGCGGTGCACACGGTCACCGGGCCGGAGGCACTGGACTGGCACACGATCGCGGACCTGTGTACGCGCTGTCTCGGCCGTCCGGTGCGGTACCGGCCCGTGGGCGAGGACGAGTACCGCCGGGCGAGCCGTGCGGCGGGCATGCCCGACAGCGCCGTGGACATGCTGCTGAGCCTGTTCGCCTCCACCCGCACGGGCCACGCGGCACGCGTCACCCCGACCGTGCGGCGACTGACCGGCCACGCGCCGCGCACCTTGCGGCAGTGCCTCACCGATACCCGATGACCCCGTCCCCGGCCCTCGGCCGTACCCGCGCCGTACGCGCCACCGCACCCGCGTACGCACACATCCGCACCGACACGATGTCCCGCCCGCAGCCCCCTGCGCACCTGTGCGGGCGCCTACGGGCCCGCACGCGCCCGAAATCCTGAGCACAAGGAGTCACCGCATGCCGTCGGCCATCACCCCCACCTCGCAGTCCGTGGACATCTCGGGCGTGCCACTGGAGCTGGCGCATCTGGAGCGCGCGGCCACTCCGGTCGACGTACGCGTCGACGCCGCCGTACGGGAACGGATCACGGCCTGCCGGGACTTCGTCGTCAGCTCCCTCGACGAGGACCGCCCGGTGTACGGGGCGACCACCGGTTTCGGCCCGCTGGTCACGTTCAGCGGACAGGAGAGCCCCGCCGCACAGTGCGACAACGCCTTGGCACACCTGGGCGCGGGGCAGGGGCCGGATCTGGACCCGGCGGTGGTGCGCGCCGCGATGCTCGTACGACTGCGTTCCCTGTGCCAGGCACGGTCAGGAGTGTCGCACGAGGTCGTGGACGCGCTGGCCGCGGCGCTGGGCACGGACTTCTGCCCCGCGGTGCCCCGGCTGGGATCACTAGGTGCCAGCGGCGATCTGATCCCCCTGTCGTACATGGCACGGGCGCTGCGGGGTGAGGGCCACGCCTACGCGGGCGGGGAGCGGCTGCGGGCGGACGCGGCGCTGGAGCGCTGCGGACTGCCCCCGGTGGAGCTGGACGGGAGGGACGCGCTCGCGCTGGTCAACGGGACTTCGCTGACCGCCGCCGCGGCCGGTCTCGCCGCCGCGTCCCTCCTGCGTGCCCGTACCGGTGCCGTGCTGCTGTCCGCGCTGCTCACCGACGTGCTGGGCTGCTCCCCCGGTTTCCTCGAACCCGAGTTGCTGGCGGTCTTCGGGCACCGGGACGTGGTCCGCGTCGGCGCCGAGCTGCGTACCCGTCTGGAGGGCCTGGAGCCCTCCGGCGACCGGGCGTTGCAGGAGCCTTACAGCATCCGCTGCACCCCACAGCTGATCGGGGCCGCCCACTCGGCCCTGGCCTACGCCGCCGGTGTCGTACGCGACGACTTCAACGGCGTCAGCGACAACCCGCTGTTCTTCGCCGAACAGGATCTGGTGGCGCACGGCGGCAACTTCTTCGGCCAGCCCGTCGCCTTCGCCTCCGACCTGCTGTCGATGTCGGCCACGCAACTGGGCAACCTCGCCGAACGGCAACTGGACCTGCTGATCGACCCTCGCCGCAACGGTGGCCTGCCGCCCATGCTGGCGCCCCGGCCGGGACGGCAGCACGCGCTACAGGGCGTGCAGCTCGGGGCCACCGCGATGGTGGCGGCGATGCGCCGCTCGGCCACCCCGGCCTCGATGCAGAGCCTGCCCACCAACTGGCACAACCAGGACGTCGTCCCGCTCGGTACCCAGGCCGCGCTCAACGCGCTCGACCAGGCACACCTGCTGCGGCTGCTGCACGGTTCGCTCGCGGTGGCCCTGCGCCAGGCCGTCCACGCGGGTGGCCGCGCGCCGACCGCGCCTCGCTGCGCCGCGCTGTTCGGCTCGCTGGCCGGCCTCGTTCCCCCCGTGGACCCCGACCGCCCGCTGGACGAGGACGTACGCCGGGCCGCCGACCTCATCGACCGCGTGGGCGAGCAGCCATCCGCCGCCGCGTGACACCGGACGCGCACCGCCCCGCACCGCGCGCTGCCCGCCGGACCGCTGTCGGCCGTTCACACGCCAAGGAGACTCTCATGCCCGCACACCACGCCGGACTCGCCCTCCCGCGCCCCGCGCCCACGCCGGCAGCGGCGGCGCGGAGCCTGGACGGCACGGGAACCTGCCACCGGCTGCCACCGGCCGACCGGTCCGCGTCCGTCGCCCCCTTGCTGCTCGACATGCCCGGAGCGCCGTCCGCCGCGTGCACCGGCTCCCCGGCGCGGCACCGTGACACGGCCGAAGCGGACCTGGCACTGCTGCTGCGGGCTGCCGAGGGGAAACGGCCCGACCGGCTGCTGGCCCCGGAAGATCCGGATGCCCGGGCCCGGTACCGCTGGACGGTGGGTCACCACGCGGCCTTCGCCGTATGGCAGATGCACGCCCGGGTCCTCGAAGCCGTCGCCGAGGCGTCCGAGCCGTCCGAGCACACCGTGCGTCTCGCGGCGCACCTGTACGACGTGTATTCCGTGCTGTTCCTGTACACCGGGAGCTGCTCGGCCGAACGGTACGCCGCCACCGTGCGCGCCGACATGACGGCGTGCCACGTGGCGTTCAGCGGCGAATGGGCCCGGGACCATCTGCCCATCCCCCCGCTGCTGCGGCGGATCCGCGACCGCCACCCCGCTTCTCTGGTCGGCGAGGTGGCCGAGGCCGCCAAGCACAACCACCGGGTGCACATGGCGGTGGCGAAGAAGCTCGTGCCCGACGGTGCCTCGCTGCTCCAAGAGGCGGGCCGCCGCTCGGGCGGTGCCCCGTCAGAGGACGAACTCGCCCTGTACGACACCTACTTCCGAGTCCGGCGCACTCCGGTGTGCCGCGGTTTCTTCACCGCGCAGCTCACCCGGCTGCTCGCCCAGTGCCTGTGCGACATCGCCGTCCACGGGCTCAACGACGCCGACGCCGCCCCGGCCAGGCTCGGCGTCCAGCAGAACGCGAGCATCGAACGGCTCGAATGCGAAGCGATCGGCATCCTCACCCGGCTCGCCACCTGGCTCTCCTCCCCCACAGCACCGCCCCAGTCCTCCACGACCGCTCCGATCCCGGAGAAAGGAGCCCGTATGAGCACCGCCGACGACGTCAAGACGGTGGCCATGACCCCTCCGCTCTACGACTACCTGCTCGCGCACGCCGAGCCGCCCACGCCCGTCCAGGCCCGGTTGATCGACCACACCCGCGCCCTGGGCGGGCCCGCCGAGATGCAGATCCCGCACGAGCAGGGTGTCTTCCTCACGCTCCTGGCCCGGCTGATGCGGGCTCGGCACATCGTCGAAGTGGGCACCTTCACCGGGTACTCCACGCTCGCCCTCGCTCTGGGGCAGCCAACGGGCGGACGGGTGGTCACCTGCGACACCTCCGAGGAGTGGACCGGGATCGCCCGCGACGCCTGGCAGGCCGCCGGAGTGGCCGACCGCATCGAGGTACGGCTCGGCCCCGCCGCCGACACACTGCGGGAACTGCCCGGCCGGCAGTGGATCGACATGGCGTTCATCGACGCCGACAAGCCCGGCTACCGCGACTACTGGGAGGAACTCGTACCCCGGATGCGGCCCGGCGGGCTGCTGCTGGCCGACAACGTGCTGTACGGCGGAGAGGCAGCCGACCCCGAACCCACCGGCAACGCGCGGGCCATCAGGGCCTTCAACGACCATGTGCGCGCCGATGACCGGGTGGAGGCGGTCATGCTGCCGCTCGCTGACGGTCTCACCCTCGCCCGCAAGCGCGAGACCACGCGTCCCGCAGCGGAGAAGACCTCATGACCACGCCCGGCGCCGGTGTCCAGCGCCTCACGGTCCCGTGCGTCGCGCCCCATGCGCCCGCCGACCGCACCGCCGTGATCGACGGCCGGTCCGGCGAGCGCACCAGCTACGGGCAGCTGGCCGAGGCCGCCACCGGGTTCGCGAACGCGCTGGTGCGCCGCGGCCTTCGTCCCGGCGAAACCGTCACGCTCGTCCTGGACAACAGCGCGGTCTTCGCAGCCGCTTACCACGGCACCCTGCGGGCGGGGGGAACCGTCCAGCCTCTCGACCCCCTCGCGCCGCCCGCCGTGTGGGCCCGCGCCATGGACACGGCCCGGGCCCGGTGGCTGGTGGCCCCCAGTGCCGTCTGGCAGCGACTGCACCAACTGCCCCCGCCCCGCTCGGCCCGGCGCACCGTGCTGATCGACGCGGACGGGGACGACGGCAGTCCGGGGCAGGGGCCGGTCGGCTGGAGCCGCCTCATCACGCAGGAGCACCCGGCGGTTCCGCTGCCCGACGCCGCTCCTGACACGGTGGCCCTGCTCGCTTCCTCCAGCGGCACCGAGGGCCGCACCAAGCAGGTGGCCCTCACCCGGCGCAACCTTGCGGTCAACCTGGCACAGATCCACGAACAGCACCACCTGAGCGGCGCGGACGTGGTGATGGCCGTCACTCCCTGGCGGCACATCTACGGGATGCAGATGGCCATGAATCACACGCTGCACACCGGAGGCACCCTCGTCGTCTGCGGCCCGCCGTTCCACTTCGAGGAGTTCCTCCGGGCCGCCGACGAGCACCGTGCCTCCCTCGCCTACCTGGTGCCCGGCATCGTCGGACGGCTGGCCTCCGAACCCGCCGTGGACCGGCACGATCTCAGCGCCCTGCGCGCCGTGTTCTCCGGCGGCGCGCCGCTGCCCCTGTCGGTGGCACGGGAGTGTGCCCGTCGGCTGGACACACCCGTCCTCCAGGGGTACGGCATGACCGAGGCAGGCTGCACCCACCTGACCGGCGACGGGGCGCAGGCCCCGCCCGGCTCGGTGGGGCGGCCCCTGCGGGACACCGAGGTGCGCGTCGCCGAACCCGACACCGGCCGCGCCCTTCCGGCCGGGGACGAGGGCGAGTTGTGGGTCCGGGGTCCGCAGATCAGTCCCGGCTGTCTGGACGGCACCTCCGGCACGGTGACACCGCTCAGCACGGACGGCTGGCTGCGCACCGGGGACCTGGCCCGCGTCGACGCGGAAGGGAGCTGCGTGATCACCGGCCGCCACAAGGAGCTGATCAAGTACAAGGGTCACCAGGTGGCGCCCGCCGACCTCGAAGCCGTGCTGCTCACGCACCCCGCCGTGGCCGACGCGGCCGTCGTGGGCGTCCCGGATCCCGCCTGCGGTGAACTGCCCAAGGGCTTCGTCGTACTCGACCGCGACATCCCGCCGGACGATCTCGTCGACTACACGGGCGCCCGGGTGCCGCCCCATATGCGAGTGCGGCTGATCGAACAGGTGCAGGCCCTGCCACGGAACGCGGCGGGCAAGCTGCTGCGCCACGACCTCGTGTCCGCCCGCGAACCGGCCGAACCCGCGGCACCAGCCGGACCGTCCGGGACAGCCGGACCGTCCGAACCGTCCGGGGCAGCCGGACCGGCGGAGGAGCCGCCCGTCGGGCCGCTGAACGGCCGTACGGTCCTCATCACCGGCGCGGGCCGTGGCCTGGGCCGCTTCCTCGCTGACACGTTCGCCGACGCCGGAGCCCGCCTCGTACTGACCGGCCGCGACCCGGCGACGCTGGCCGAGGCGGAAGCCGCACTCGAAGCCCGCGGCACGCCCGTGCTGACCGTCCCCGCCGACCTCACCGACCCCACCGCGATGCCCAAGACGGTCGAATGCGCGAAGGACGCCTTCGGCACCCTCGACGTCCTGGTCAACAACGCCGGAGTGCCCGGGCCGCACGGTCCCCTGTGGGAGGTGGATCCCGAGGAGTGGCGGCACACGATGGACGTCAACGTCGTCGGCACCGCGCGCGCCTGCGGGGCCGCGCTGCCCGTCCTCACCTCGGGGAACGGCGGACGCGTCGTCAACATCGCCAGCGAGGCCGGCCGCCACCGCTGGCCGCACGCTTCCGCCTACTCCGTGTCCAAGGCCGCCGTCATCAAGCTGACCGAGAACCTCGCGGCGGAACTCCGTCCGCACGGCGTCCCGGTGTTCAGTTTCGATCCCGGTCTGCTGGACCTCGGCCTGATCCGCGACCACCTCGACCGCCATCCGACCGGCGATCCCTGGACCGACCGCATCGGGGAGTGGATTCTCACCCAACGCGACGAGGGCCGCTTCACCCCGCCCGAGCACGCGGCCCACACCCTGCTGCGGCTGGCAGAAGGCGACGCCGACCACCTGTCCGGGCACTACATCACCCCGGACACAGAACTCTCCCCCGCCTGAGCAGCAGCGGGCGGGCGCGTGAACGGACCGACAGCATCCCGCGAACAGGACACCACGATGACCTCCACTTCCGCTTCCACTTCCACTTCCATCGCCGCCCCCGCCCCGGCCCCGGCTACGGACCCGGCCCCCGCCCCGGCCCCGGAGCAGCAGAAGATCATGGAGCTGGCCTCCGGCCTGTGGGTCTCCAAGACCCTTTCCACCGCCTTGGACATCGGCCTGTTCGATGCCCTCGCCGACGAGCCCGGCAGCACCGTCACCGAACTCGCCGCGCACCTCGGCCTCGACCGACGGCCCCTCCGCTCTCTGACGACCGCCTGCGCCGCCCTCGGCCTGCTCACCAAGGAGGACGAGCGGTGCTCCAACTCCCCCTTGTCCGCGCGGTATCTGGTCCGCGCCGCCCCTGACTACTTCGGCGGCTGGGTGGAGATGCTGGAGCGGCACGACTACCCCGGCTGGATGCGCCTGTCCGACGCCGTGCGCGCCAACCGGCCCACCGCGTGGGACCCCGACCACCAGCAGTCGCTGTTCGACGACGCGAATCCGGCCGTCCTGGAGACCTTCTGGGAGGCACTCTTCGCGGTCTCCACCGTCACGGCCCGGCAGTGCGCGCGGCATGTGGACCTCGGCGACGCCACAGCCCTCCTCGACGTCGGCGGCGGAGGCGCCGCCTGGGACATCGAACTGTGCCGTGTCCACCCCGGCCTGCGCGCGGCCGTCTTCGACCTCCCCTTCGTCTGCCGGCTCACAGAACCGAAAATCGAGAAAGCGGGCCTGCGGGACCGTGTCTCCACCGTCTCCGGCGACTTCTTCACCGACGAACTCCCCTCCGGTTACGACACCGTCCTGCTCTCGTCGATCCTGCACGACTGGGACGCGTCAGAGAGCCAGGCCATCCTCCGCGCATGTTTCGCGGCCCTTCCTCCGGGCGGACGCCTCGTCATCGCCGAACTCTTCGTCGACGACACCGAGGACGGTCCCCTGGACGCCGCCCTGATGGGGCTGGCCATGCAGGTGGAGACGTGGGGCCATGGCGTCACCAGCCGGGAGCTCACGGCCTGGCTCACCCAGGCCGGCTTCACCGGCATGCGCAGGGAACACTTCACCGCGCCCACCGCCAACGGAGTCGTGATCGCTCACAAGCCCTGACACCGCCTCCCCACCGAGGCGCCCCTCCCTTCCCCTCCCTCTTCCGGGCAGGCCCCCATGCCACGTACCGCTCCTTCTCCCGTTTCCGACGCCGCTCTCGCGACGGACGTCCTCACCCGCACATTCCTCCGGCTGGAACAGCACGCCCCGGATCCCTCGGACATGTACTTCGGGTTCCTGCTGCGCATGCCGGGCACGGCGCCTTCACTGGCGGCCCTGCGCCGGCACATCGCCCCGAGGCTCGCCGCCCTGCCCGCCCTCACCCACCGGCTGTTCCTGGACGGCGACCAGGTCCGCTGGCAGCCCGCCCCCGACTTCGACCTCGCCCACCATGTGCGTACCCTGCCCCCGGCGTCCGCCGCACCACTCACCGCCCAGGCTCTCCTGGCCCCCGGGCCCGACGCGTCCAGGCCCCGCTGGCGCCTGTGGCTGCGTCCCGGACCGACGACGGGAAGCGGCTGGGCCCTGTACTACCTCGCGCACCACGCCGTACACGACGCCACCGCGATGCTGCACACCCTGCGCGTGCTCCTCGACGACACCACGCCCCCGCCCCCGCCCCCGCCCCTGGCCACGGAACCGGCGGCCTCCCGCCGTCGGGGGCCGCTGTTCTTCCTGCTCCCGGACGTGCTGCGCACCTACCGGCCGGCGCCCCCGTGCGGCCCCCGGGCCGGGTCCGGACCGGCACGGCACGTCCTCGCGCACGACTCCGTCGACGTGGCCGCTCTGCGCGAGACGGCCCGGAGCGCGGGAGTCACCGCCAACCAGGTTCACCTCGCCGCGATGGGACCGGCCCTGGCCTCGTGGCCGCGGTTCTCTCCGGCCCGTACACGCCCGCGCTCCTGGCGACGCCCGGCATGGGCCCTGGTACCCGTCGAGTTCCGCTCCCGCGGCCCCCTGGAGCCGCAGCCCCGCGGAGGAAACAGGTTCGGGCTGGTCCGGCTGCCCCTCCCCAGCGGCCTGCCCCGATCGGCACGGCACCTCCGTACCGCCACCTCGCACGCGCGCAGGCAGCGCATCAACCGCCGTAAGGAAGCCCTGCGTTCCCTTCTGGAAGGCGCGCCCGGCCGGATCGCGGACTGGCTCCTGGCCCGCGTCACGGATCCCCGGCGCAGCGCTCTGACCGTCTCCAACATGCACGTGTCCCGCCCCATGTCCGCGCTCGGGGCCCCCGTCGAGGAGATCGTCGCCATCCCCTGGCTCCCCCCTGGACACACGTGCTTCAGCCTCCTCGTGAGCTACAACGGCAAAGCCACCCTCTCCGTCCTCACCCGCTCGGCCACTCCGCATCCCCGGCACCTGACGGCCGGCTGGACGCGCGCTGTCGGTGCCCTCCGGTCGCTGGAGCGGTCGGTGAGTCCGGCGGCCACGAGCGGTTCCGTACTGTGCGCACGCCCGGCTACGACGACCGCGAGCGGGCCAGGACCGTCGCTCGGCCTCGGCCTCGGCGGAGGCGAACGGGACGGCGCCCCGCGGGACTCCGGTGGTCGCTGAGCGCGGGTTCCGGACCTGCGGGGCGCCAGGAGACGGGCCCGGTGGGCACGTCGGGGAATGCGTCAGGAGGGGAGGGCTGCTTCCCGTAGCGGCCCTGCGGCGGGCGGCACGGGCGGCGGTGCGGGCGCGGTCCGTATCCGCGCCCGCAGCGTCAGGGCCAGCCAGACGATGCCCGCGCCCGCGACGACCTGCGCGAGCGCCCCGGCCACATCGGGCAGCAGCGAGGCGAAGCCGGACGGTACGGCGGTGAGCGTGTAGAGCCAGGCGCCGCCCCCGTAGCCCGCGCGGATCAGGGCCGTACCGAACAGCAGGGCGCCGACGGTGAACACGAGGCCCGCGGCGAGGAAGACCGGGAGCGTGGGGCCGCTCTCCAGCAGTTGCTCGACCTGCCGGTCGGAGAGCTGCGAGAGGGCGTAGGCACGGGTGACGTCGATGCCGCAGACGAGCACGAGCCCGCAGAGGTTGAGCAGGAAGCCCCAGTCGAGCAGGCGCCCGGCACCGGCCGCTTCGGCACGTGCGACGACGTAGAGCCCGGTGATCAGCAGCACGCCGAGCAACGGGACGAACACGCCGAGGGTGTTGGGCAGCGGATGTTCGTTGCCCGGCAGGTCGACGGCGGCCGAGTCGGCCGCGAGGAAGAGTCCGGCGGCGATCCCCGCACCGGCCGCGAACGTCAGGACTTTCGGTGCCACCACGGTCATGGTGCCCTCCGAAGGGTAGGCGACGACTATGCCTCACGACGGTATACCGCTTACCGGCATAGTGGCCAGAGGTGGCCGCCGCCCACGCCCTCCGGCTGTCCGTCGCTCAGAGACGTACCGACTCACGGATCGACCGCCGTGTCACCAGCCACGCCAGCACCAGCCCCGAGCCCATCAGCAGCCAGCGCAGCAGCAGGACGCGCCGCTCCGCGCCGAGCGGCGCCGCCAGCGCCTCACCGAGCGCGCCGAGATCGCTGACGACCAGCCGCGCACACCACACGCTCGCGCCCATCGCCGCGAGCCGGGGGTCGTACCAGCCGAGCACCAGCAGCACGGCGGGCACCACAACCGTCAGCGCCACCGACACGGCGGCACCGGCCGCCTCGCTCCCCACGGCGAGCGCCAACGGCCGGCCCGCACACGGTGCGAGGGCCACCGCCACGGCACTCCCCCACCTGGCCCGAACCGGGGGCGGCATCCCCGCGCACAGCCCCGCGACGGCCACCGCGCATGCCCCGCCCACCCCGTCGGCCCCCGCCGCGAGTGCGCCCGTCGCACCGGCGCCCGCGAGGAGGACGGCCACGACGCGGCCCGCCACCCCCACCGGCCCCGGGGCACCCGGCACGCCGAGCGCGCAGGCTCCGGCGAGGGCCAGCGCGACGGCGGAGACGACGAGCGCGGGCGTGGGGGCCGGCCGGTCCGCCCATATCCGCGCGGCTGCGGCGACGAGCAGGAGCACGGCACCGAGGTGGACGCCCTGCCGCCACACCAGGGACGCGGCTCCCCCGGTCCGGTGCCGGGACCGCGTCCTCAGCACGAGCCCGCACAGCGCGGCCAGTTCGCCGCACCGGTCACGCGCCCGTGCCCCGGACCCGAGTTCGCGCGCGGTCAGCGCCACCTCCTGCCGGAACTCGGGCCCGACGCCCTCCAGCCACCCGGCGAGCCGCCCGACGGCCCGCTCGTACGCACGCAGCGGACATGACCCCCGTAATCCGCGTGCCCCGTCTGAACCACTGTCGCCGCTCATGGCGCTTCGATCCCCAGCCGCGCGTACGCGAGCCGCGCGTTGGCGGCGAGCCGCCGCGCCTCGTTCAGCAGGAGCGCCTGCCCCTCGTCGGACAGCCGGTAGTAGCGGCGCGCGGGGCCGCCCTCGCTGCGCTCTCCGTCGAAGACGACGTGCCCCTGCGACTCCAGCCGCTCCAGTGCCCCGTACAGCGTTCCCGCGCGGAGCACGACGCGCCCCTCGGACATCTCCTCGACGGCTTTGATGATCCCGTACCCGTGCAGTGGTCCGGCGCCGAGCGCGGCAAGGACGAGGAAGGTGGGTTCGCGCAGCGGTGCCGATTCCGTCATGCCACGACTGTACCGACGGCTGTACCGGCTGCGGGTGTACCGGCCGCTGATATACCGGCGGGCCGCTGCGGGAACCTGCGTCCCGGTCCTACATCCAGGCCGTTGACCCGTCCGCACGTACCGGGACCCGGCGGGTCCAGGAGACCCAGTCGTCGGTGGCGAGTGCCTCCTCGTCGATCTCGATCCCCCAGCCCGGCCGGTCGGGCCGCAGCTCCAGATGGCCGTCGACGGGGAGGTAGGGGTCGGGGCACCAGGAGGTGTCGTCGGGCTTGAACTCCAGGATGCCGAAGTTCGTGGTGGCCGCCGCGAAGTGCACGTTCGCGGCGGTGGCGAGCGGGCCCATCGGGTTGTGCGGGGCCACCGTGACGTAGTGGGCCTCGGCGAGGGCGGCGATCTTGACCATCTGGGTCAGGCCGCCGACGACGCAGATGTCGGGCTGCACGATGTCCGTGCCGCCCGCGGTGAGCAGTGCGAGGAACTCGTGCGGGGTGTAGAGCGATTCGCCGGTCGCCAGCGGCACCTGGAGTTCCGACCTGATGCGGGCCCAGGACGGTATGTGCTCGGGGCGGATGGGCTCTTCGAGGAACAGCGGCTGGTGCGGGGCGAGGGCCGCGCCCAGCTCGACGGCCTGGCGCGGCTCCCACAGGCAGGCGTGCGCGTCGAAGGCGAACTCCCACTCCTCGGGCAGTTCCTCCCTGATCCGGCCGAAGTAGTCGCCCAGCGCGCGGATGACCAGCCCGTAGCGGGTGCTGTGCAGGTCGCGCCGGTAGGGGCTGAGCTTGAACGCGGTGAAGCCGAACCGCTCGTGCAGTGCCCCGGTCGTCTCTCGCAGTCCGGGGAGGTCGGGTGCCGAGTAGAGCCCGGCGTAGACACGCACCCGGTCGCGGACCGCGCCGCCGAGCAGTTGGTAGACGGGCACTCCGAGTGCCTTGCCGTTGATGTCCCACAGCGCGTGGTCGATGGCGGCGACGGCGGCCGTGCCGAGCGCGCCCGGCGGGAAGCGGGAGGACTGGAGCAGGAACTGGTTGACGGCGGCGGGACGCAGCGGGTCCATGCCCTTGATCTGCGCGAAGAGGTGGTCGAGCAGGGGCGGGTAGGCGAGGTCGGGACCGTGGTTGTAGACCTCGGACCAGCCCGCGAGGCCGGTGTCGGTGGTGATCTTCACGAGGACGCGCGGGCGGTCGCCGACGCGTTGCCGGTAGGTGTGCAGTGTGTCGATCCTCATGCGGGCTGCCGCTCCGTCTCCGTCGCGTCGAGGGCGGGCACGAGGGCGCGCCAGGGCCGTATGGACTCGGTGACCTCGGCGGCCAGTTCCGGGGTCAGGCCGTGGCTGGGCGCGCGCACCTCGCGTCGGCACAGCCCGAGCTGGTGCATGGCCTCCTTGACCACGGACACGTTGTTGGCCGAGCGGTCGCGGGCCCGCAGGTCCTCGAAGTGGCGTACGGCGCGCCAGACGTCGGCCGCCTCGTCGTAGTCGCCGGCGCGCAAGGCCGCGAGCATCCGCAGTGACACGGCAGGGGCGACGTTGACGAGGCCCGAGGTGAAGGCGCGGGCACCGGCCTGCCAGTAGGCGGGCGCGTAGGACTCGGCCAGGCCCGCGATCCACAGCAGGCCCTCGCCAGCCTGTGCGCGGGTGGTGGCGAACACGACCGGGTCCGGTACGGAATATTTCAGCCCGACGACGTTGGGTGCCCGCTCGGCGAGACGTGCGACATATGTGCCGGAGACGGCCGGGTTGCTCAGATAGGGCAGGACGCCGAGTCCGGGTACGGCGGCGGCTATCGCCGCGTTGTACTCGACCCATCCGTCGGCGGCCAGATACGGCAGCACCGGCTGATGGATCATGATCGCGTCGGCCCCGGACTCGCGGGCGAAGCGTGCGTCGTCGATGGCCGTCGCGACGTCGTACCCGACCCCGGCGACGATGGTCGTCGCATCCGTGCGTGCCCCGACGACGGTGGTCAGCACCTCCCGCCGCTCGGAGGGCGCGAGCGCGTAGAACTCCCCGGTGTTGCCGTTGGGCGTCAGCACCGAGATCCCGTTCGCGATCAGTCGCGCTGCGAGCGCGGCGGTGCGGGCGTGGTCGATACGGCCGTCCTCGCCGTAGGGCACGACCGGGATCCCGATGACGGTGCTCAGCCGTGCGACGAGGTCCTCGGTGTTCAGGGTGGTGCTCACGCGGGGTTCCTTCCCGGTCCGGGGGTGGTGGGGGCGATGACGGCGTCGGCGGGGGTGACGGGTTTGATGTGCACCCAGAACAGGTAGATGGCCGCGCTGACGAGGCAGCAGGCGGCGGAGCCGAGCAGCGGGCCCAGGTAGGAGCCGCCGCCGGCGGTGAGGAAGAGGCCGATCACGATCGGGCTGGTCAGGTTGCCGAGCTGGGAGCCGAAGTTCTGGAACCCGGCGACCGAGCCGACGGTCGCCGGGGACGAGGCGACCTCGGCCGGCAGGCTCAGGATCGCCGCTCCGGCGAAGGAGTGTGCCGCGTTGCTGAGGGTCAGCACGGTCATCAGCACGAGGTTGCTCTCGATGAAGGGGGCGAACCCGATGCAGGCGCTCAGGCCGAGCCCGGAGACGATCGGGACCTTCCGCGCCAGGTTGGTGGAGATCCCGGCCGCCAGCATCCGGTCGGAGACGATGCCGCCCAGGACGGTGGACCCGATGGCGATGACCGCGGGCAGCCAGCCGACCATGCCGAACTCGGCCTCGGTGAAGCCCCGGTCGTCGAGGAGATAGCTCGGGTACCAGGTGAGGAAGAACGCGCCCGCGAGGGAGCGGAAGACATACCCCGTGGTCAGCGCCCACACCTGGTTGTCGCGCAGCAGCCGCCGCCACGACACGTCGGCGCCGGAGGTGCCTGCCGCTCCCGGCCCGTCGGCGGCCACCATCTCGCCCTGGTCGGAGCGGATGTGTGCCAGCTCGCGCGCGGAGACACGCGGGTGCTGCTCGGGCTCGCGGTAGACCACCAGCCAGCCGAGGATCCAGAGCAGACCGGCGACGCCGATCACGATGAAGGACAGGCGCCACCCGCCGAGCAGGATCAGCCCGGTCACGACGGGCACGGACAGCGCCGTGCCGATCTGCTGGCCCATGTCGAACAGGCTGGAGGCGAAGGCCCGTTCACGGCGGGGGAACCAGCGCGAGACGACCTTGACGTTCGCGGGCTGTACCGGTGCCTCGCCGACGCCCAGGCCGAGCCGGAACAGCACCACCGAGCCGACACCGTTCGCGAAGGCGGTCAGGGCCGTCCAGACCGACCACCAGCCGACGGCGACGGGGTAGATCACCCGGGGCCCGAACCGGTCCAGCAGCCAGCCGGACGGTATCTGGAAGAGGGCGTAGGTCCAGAAGAAAGCCGACAGCAGCACCCCCTGCACGGCGGGGCCGATGTGGAATTCCTTGGACATGAAGGGCATGGCGACGCTGAGCGCCGCGCGGTCGAGATACGCGATCGTCAGACCGAGGGCCGAGAAGCCGACGATCGTCCAGCGCATGTGGCTGCGCTCGCGGGTGTGCGCGGGGGTGTGCGTAGGGGTGTGTTCAGGGGCGTGCTCATGGGCGGGCCCGGGGGTGTGCTCGGGCACGGCCGGGACGGGCACGCGCCCGTTAGACTGGGGCATCGTTGCTCCTGGTGAGTAACGGAAGCGCTCCCCATCGGGGAGCGTGGATCTCTGAGGTGCGGCCTGGGATCTTGGCGGTGAACGGGCCGCGCCTCTTTCCACTCATGTGGTGGGCATGGGGTGGCGTCAGTGAGCGGGCGCCTCCTTCTTCAGATGCCGGGCCACGAATCCCTCGATGTGGCGCCGGACGAGTGCGGCGGCCTTCTCGGCGTCGCCCGCGCGGACCTGGTCGAGGATCGCGGCGTGTTCGCGGGCCTCCTCGTCCCAGGACGGCATGCGGGCCCAGGAGGAGGCGGACACCAGGGCCGTCTGGTCGCGCAGCCCGTCGAGGGTGCGGACCAGCAAGGGGTTGCCGCAGCCCGCGTAGAGGCCGCGGTGGAAGTCCCGGTTGGCGGTGCTGCGCGACGAGGCGTCCTCGGCCCGCGCGGCCTCCTCCAGCGCCTGGGCCGCCTCGGAGAAGTCCCCGCCAGCGGCGACGCCGCGCCGCACCGCTTCCGGTTCGAGCAGCAGGCGCATGTCGTAGAGCGCGAGCGCGTCCTCCTGGGTCAACGCGCGGACGGTGGTACCGGTGTAGGGCCGGATGTCGACGAGCCCCGAGCCCTCCAGGGCCTTCAATGCCTCGCGCACCGGTGTCTTCGACACCTGGAAACGGCCTGCCAGCTCACTCTCGACCAGGGGCGTGCCCGGTGTGAACTGCCCATTGAGGATGGCCGCCTTGATGGCCGCGAGCACATGGGCTGTGCGCGACGGCAATGCTCCCGGGCTGAATGCGGGCAGGGGCACTGACCCTCCAGTGGAATATCATACGTCGTATACGATCAGACCGTAGTCCTCCTCGTCGCGCCGGGCAATACGTTGTCCACGGTTGTCCACGAGGGAACTTCGCGACGACGGGCCGCCATGTGGCGGCGTCCCGGGGGCCGTTCCCCTCTCCGGTGCCATGATGATCGCCATCGGCGGGCTCCCGCTCGGGGGAACGCCTCGTCGGCCGACGGACCGGCCCGCCACGCTCCGCGCACACACACGATGACGTCCGCACGAGGAGAGAACGTGGAAGACCGGACCGAGCAGGAGAACGGGAAGCGGCAGGAGCAGGCGAGTCCGGAGACGGAGGCGCGGATCCGGGAGAGCTTCGGGCGTCAGGGCCTGATGCGTCATCTCGGTGCCCGGATCACACGTGTCGAGCCAGGGCGCGTCCATATCGTCCTCCCGAACCGGCCGGAAGTGACGCAGCAGCACGGCTACTTCCACGCCGGGGCCACCAGCGCGATCGCGGACAGCGCCGGTGGCTACGCCGCCTTCACCCTGTTCCCCGAGGACACGGACGTGCTCACCGTCGAGTACAAGATCAACCTCCTCGCGCCCGCCGTCGGTGAGCACATCGAGGCGGTGGGAACGGTGCTGAAGTCCGGGCGCACCCTGACCGTGTGCCAGTTGGAGGTGTTCGGTCTCCAGGAGGGGCGGCGGAAGCTCGTGGCGAACGGGCAGCAGACCCTGATCCGGGTGAACGGCTCCACGTGACCGTGTGACCGTGTGGCCTCGCGACCGTGCTGACCTCGTGACCGTGCTGACGTCGCGTCGCGGCACCGGTCGCCGCCGCACGAAGCACCGCGCGGCACGCTCCCGCAGGCAGCGGACCTCTGGCTTTCGGCCGAGCACCCCCTCATCCGCAAGTCGCAGAGGACACGCGCACCCGCCCCCGACAATGGACCGATGTCCCTCACCTCCCGAAGCGTCTTCGCGGCCCCTGGCGAACAGGGGAGGGGGCGATGGCGCGCCCTCACGGAAGTGACCGGCGGCGCGCTGCTGATACTCCTCACGCAGATGCTCCTGGACGGTCTGGCCGACGTGCCCGGCTGGGTTCAGTTCCTCCTGGGTGCCGCCGCCCTCGTTCCGCTCGCCGTCCGGCGCCGCTTCCCTCGCGCGAGTCTGCTGGGTGCCGCCGCCGTCCTGGGCGTGCTGCCAGGGGCCGGGCTGCCTGCCGCCGTGATCGCGTACACCACGGCCAAGCACCTGGTCGTCCCACGGCACCGGACCGCCGTGCTGCTCGCATCGGCCGGGGCGACGATGCTGGTCAGCACCGTCTTCGCCCAGGCCACCGGGCTCGGCGGCCACGCGTTGGGTCTCACGCTCGGCGGCGTGCTCGCCGCCACCACTCTGCTGGTCCCGGCGCTGGTGGGCGCCTCGGGCGGGCAGCAGGAGCGGTTGCTGCGGGCGCTCCAGGAGCGGGCCGCCGCCGCGGAGGCGGCACGCCGTCTCGTGGACCGCGAGTCGCGGACACAGGAGCGGTCGCGGATCGCCGCCGAGATGCACGATCTGGTCGGCCACCGGCTCAGCCTGATCTCGCTGCACACGGGTGGCCTGGAGATGGCGCTGCGGAACGAGTCGCCCGAGCTGCGCGAGGAGGCGGTCCTGGTGCGCCGGGCCACCGGGGACGCGATGCGGGAGCTGCGCGAGGTGCTGGGTGTCCTGGGCCCGCTGGGCCGGGACGACACCGGGAGCGGGACGCTGACGGATGCCACGGGTACGCGGTCCGACGTGGAGGCGCTGGCGGAGGAGTCGCGGTCCGGGAGCATCCCCGTCGACCTCGTCTGGGAGGGCCCCGACCTGGACGAGCGTCCGGCCCAGGTGCGGCGCGCGGTCCACCGCGTGGTGCGCGAGTCCCTGACCAACGTGCACCGGTACGCCACCGGAGCACATGTCACCGTGACGGTCACCCACACCGACGGCCAGGTGACGGTACTCGTACGCAACGGGCTCCCGCCCCAGGCCCCGGAGGCCGTCACAGGACTGGGCTCGGGGCGCGGCCTCGTCGGGCTGCGGGAACGCGTGACGCTGCTCGGCGGCACCCTGGAGACGGGCCCGACGGCGGCCGGGGGCTTCACCGTGACGGCACGGATGCCCGCGCGGCCGGAGCCGGGGGCGGGGACAGGTGCGGGTGGGGGTGCGGGTGGGGGTGCGGGTGCGGGTGCGGCCCGGTCTGACGCACCGTCACACATGTCGCCGGGCGCACCGGACCCGTCGGCCTCGTCGGACCCGTCCGGCTCCGAGCACCCAGCCCCCGGCGTCCGTCGGCCGAGAACCGTGCGTGTCCTCACCGGGTTTCTCGGCCTCGCCGGGGTGGGCGTGATGATGCTGGGCGGCCTCCTCCTCGTCAGCGCGGCGGTCCCGCAGCCCGCGCCGCCCGAACCCGAGGAGCCCCGGGTCGGGATGTCCCGCGAGAAGGTGGAGGACTCCGTGTACGGGGACGACACCACGGCGCGCGCGGCGGCGACGGGCCACGAACCACGCCGTCCGAAGGGCGTGTCGGACTGCCTCTATCCGATGGTGCCCCTCGAGGACTTCGAGCCGTCGGCCGAGGGCAAGGGCGGGGGCGGGGGCTCGGCATCCGGGGAGCCCGCGGACGCCACCGACCCCGACCCCGTGGAGGGCCCGGGCCACCTCAGGATCACCCGGTACTGTTTCCGCGGCGACACGTTGGCCGCGATCGACCGCTTCACCGTTCCGGTGGTGTCGCAGACACCACCGTGGGAGTCCCCTTGACCGAGAGCACCGATATGACCGAGCTTCCTCCGTCCGACGACCACCCCGTCAGGGTCATGCTCGCGGACGACGAGGAGATGATCCGGCACGGCGTCCGGCTGATCCTGCGGCATGCCGACGGCATCGAGGTGGTCGGCGAGGCGAGAAACGGTGAGGAGGCGGTGCGGGTCGCCGCCGAGACATGTCCCGATGTGGCGCTGATCGACATCCGGATGCCCGTGCTCGACGGGCTCGCCACCGTCGAGCGGCTGCTGGCTCTCCGGCCACGGCCGCAGGTCGTCATGCTGACCACGTTCGGCGACGAGGAGAACGTGACCCGCGCGCTGCGGTCAGGTGCCACCGGCTTCCTCCTCAAGGACGAGGGCCCGCAGGAGCTGATCAGCGCGGTGCGGGCCGCCGCGACGGGCGACGCGGTCCTCTCCCCCGGAGTCACCGGCACCGTCATCGCGCGCATGCTGGGCGGCGCCGCCGGTACGCCGGGGACCGGGAAGGCGTCCGGGGCCGCCTCCGACGCCGACCCCGAGCGGCGGCTGGCGGCGCTCACGGGCCGGGAGCGCGACGTCCTCGCGCTGCTGGGCCGCGGCCTGGCGAACGGGGAGATCGGCCAGGAGCTGAACATCGGTCTGGGCACGGTGAAGACCCACGTCAGCGCCATCCTGGAGAAGACAGGCACGGACAGCCGGGTCCAGGCCGCGGTGCTGGCGTACCGCGCGGGGCTGCTGTCCTGAGCGCGTTCCTCGAACG